>CAZILR010000809.1:0-3018 GCA_964539995.1 uncultured Planctomyces sp. | reverse complement strand
CCTGGGTATTACTTGTTTGCGTTGGAGCAGACGGCTCACTCGCCGCACTACGAGTACCACAAGTTTGATCCCGAAGACGTGGCCTCGCATCGTCGCAGCGTGTATCGGTTCATCGTGCGGTCGCAGCCGGACCCGTACATGACGACGCTCGACTGTGCCGACTCGTCGCAGAGCACTCCGCTGCGGGACGAGACGTTGACCTCGTTGCAAGCGTTGTCGCTGCTCAACAACCGGCTCAGCCTGAGCATGTCTCGCCACTTCGCTCGGCGGCTGGAGCAAGAGAGCCAACCCGGCTCCGACCGCATCGACCTCGCGCTGCGTCTGATCGCCGGCCGGCCTCCGACCGATCGCGAGCGAGCCGAGTTCTCGGCTTACGCCGAGAAGCATGGCTTCGAGAATCTCTGCCGGGTGCTGCTCAACGCCAGCGAGTTTGTGTTCGTAGATTAAGTTATCGGTTGAATACGAGGGGACCATGTTAAAGATCGTCAGTGAGAATCTCTGGAAGACAATTCGTGCGAAGGCAAAACACGCCGCGTGTCGACGAGCAGCGATCGCTTACGTCCATGATCCAAGCCTATTGCCCCTGCGGCGGGGAGACATTCTCGTCACCGACGCATCTGATGCGTCGATCGCTGCTGGACGCACTTCCGCTATCGTCCTTGATGGATACCTGAAGTCCGACGTGGAGTTGTTCAGTCTCAGTAATCTTCATGCGAAGGTTCTTGTCTTGGACGATATTGCCGTAGTGGGCTCGGCCAATGCGTCAAACCATTCGGCTACCGTTTATGTCGAGGCGGCCGTTGTAACGGATCGGCCTGAGCTTGTCGGTCAGGCTGATGCGTTTGTGGCATCCTTGGCGGAGTCTAGTACCCGCATCGATTCGAAGTTCATCGAACGTATTCTCCAAATACCAGTCATCCGATCAACCGATGTGGCCCCAACTGGTAATCATGTGAAAGCGTCATCCCTATCGGTTCAGAAATTCTGGTTAATCAGTCTGCGTGGAGAAGCAACATACCCGGGCGACGAAGAAGCGGTCGAAGTTGTCAATGAAAAAATTCAGAAGCAGATCCGTTCAAAGTCTGGCGTTGTGAACTGGTTTTGGTGGAGCGGCAAATCTCGATTTGTTACCGAGGCGAAGAAGGGTGACATCGTGATCGAATGCTGGCGTCCGCGTCACAAGATCCCAACCACACGTTCGGTTCGAGTGCATAGGCATGGACGAATTGAGAAGGTATTTCAGGAACCTGGCGTAACGGCGAAGACTTTCCATTGCGTTTGGCCGCCAGATTATGAGGAATCTGCCATCTCTTGGTCGTCGTTCCAAAGTTTGGCCAAACGCGCAGGAATCTCTCGCAAGCTTTCATACACCAGCACGATCGAACTAACCGCTCAGCAGTCGTCTGCACTGTTTGAAATATGGCCGCAGTAGACCGTTCTCCTTGAGTCTTCGGGCACGCCCGTAACCATCGGGCACGGCGTTAGAGAGTGCAGCGGGAGCTATCGAAAATGAATTCATCCAATCGACGTGACTTCCTGACCAATTCTGGCCAAGGCTTTGGGGCGTTGGCGCTGGCGGCGATGCTTGCTCAAGAAGAAAACGTGAACGCTGACGTTCAAGGCGTCGGGTGTGGCGGCGTGCTCAAGGCGTTGCATCATCTGCCGAGGGCCAAGCGGGTCGTGCAGCTCTTCATGGGTGGGGCGGCTTCGCATATCGACCTCTTCGATCACAAGCCGGAGTTGGAGAAGCATCACGGCGAGCCGTCGGATTTTGGTGAGTATGTCGAGGCGTTTCAGAATGGGTTGGGGCCGTGGATGAAGTCGCCGTTTCGGTTTCAGAAGTACGGCGAGTGCGGCAAGGCGATCAGTGAGGTGGTCGCGCCGCTCGGCGAGTGTGTGGATGACATGGCGTTCATTCACAACTTGGTCGGAAAGACGGGTGTGCATTCTCAGGCGACATACTTGCAGGCAACGCGCTTTGACAAGCCGGGCTTTCCGGGCATGGGAGCGTGGATCAGCTACGGGCTGGGTTCGCTGACCGACAACCTGCCGACGTTCGTCGTGCTGCCGGATCATCGCGGGTACGCCTCGAACGGGCCGAAGAATTGGGCGTCGGCGTTTCTGCCGGCTCACACGCAGGGGACGACGATCTTCCCGCAACGCGAGAACCCGATCGAAGACCTGCTGCCGCGAGCTGACTTCGTCACCGCCGACAGCGACCGCGCGGGACTGGAATTGCTCAACCGCGTCAACCGCGACTTCGAGCGTTCGCGGCCGGGGGACTCGCGGCTGGAGGCGCGCATCCGATCGTATGAGCTGGCCGCGAAGATGCAGCTCTCCGCGCCCGAAGCGTTGGACATCTCCAAAGAGCCGGCTCACATCTTGAAGATGTACGGCCTCGACGCGCCGGGGCGGACGTATCCTGACGAGATCAACATCCCCGAAGAGGCGGAATACTTCGGCCGCAAATGCCTGATCGCTCGGCGGCTGCTGGAGCGGGATGTGCGCTTCATCCAGATTTGGTCGGGCAACGACAACAGCTTCCCGCGCCGCAATTGGGACAGCCACGAAGACGTCGAGCGCGATCACCGCCCGCTCGCGATGGGCATGGCCGTCGGAGCCGCCGCGCTCATCAAAGATCTGAAGCAACGCGGCCTGCTCGAAGACACGCTGATTCTGTGGACGACAGAATTCGGTCGCATGCCGAGCACGCAAGGCTCGAAAGGCCGAGACCACAACCCCTACGTCTTCACCAACTGGCTGTGCGGCGGCGGCATCAAGGGGGGCACGACTCACGGCCTCTCCGACCAATGGGGCTACAAACCACTCGACCGCGAACACCCCACCGAGGTGTACGACATCCACGCCACCATCCTGCACCTGCTGGGCATCGACCACACGCAGCTCACGCTCCGCCACAACGGCATCGACCGCCGCCTCACCGACGTGCATGGGCATGTGATTGAGGAGATCGTCGCGTAGAATTCGTCTCACGCACCGCATGAGAATATTTGAGGC
>CAZILR010000808.1:0-3021 GCA_964539995.1 uncultured Planctomyces sp. | reverse complement strand
ACACGACCAAAACCGCCGATGTGCAGGAAGTCGCCAAGACGCTCAATGTTCTGCACCCCGGCTGCGTCGTGAACGAAGACGGTCGAGCACGTCGGCTGCACATCTTCGCGACGCCGACGCAGCACGAGCAGATCGAACGCATGATCAAGCAGCTCGACGGCGAGGGAATGTCCGGCGGAGCGTCGGTCGCGGTGATTCCGACGGGTCGCATCGACTCGCTGACGGCGGTCGCGACACTGCAAACCTTGTTCGCCGCCGAACGCGACGCCGCTCCCAGCATGACGCCGCATCCGACCGGCTACGGCCTGATCGTGCGTGGCACCAACGATCAAGTGAATCAGATCAAAATACTGCTCACGCAAATGGACCCCAATGCACTGAAGGGTGATCCGCAAAAAGGGACACTGCGCACGATCCCGCTCGGCGGTCGTGATCCTGAAGAGTTCTCGCAGATGCTCAAGCAGTTTTGGGGGGCGAAGAACTCGAATCCGATCATCGTCATTCCGTCGAACAACCGACCGGTTCAGGACCAGCGTGTTCCATCTGCGGTGCCAGGTGCCAACGAAGCCGCTCCGCCGCGCGAGACGACTCGACCCTCGCGAGCAACCAGTCAAGCACCCGCCGACGCTGCGACCGAAAAGCCGGTCAGCACGAAACGCAAAGCTCCAAAAGCCGATCCGCAGCCGAGTACCCAGCCACGAGCGCGAGCCGCCCAAGCGAAATTCTTCGCCGCGAGTTTCGTGGACGAGTCTTCCGAAGAAGACGCCGAACCGGCCGCACCCAAGAAGGCCAAGAAGAAAAACGCCAACAAGAAGCCCAATCCCAACAAGCAAAAGAAGGCCGCTCGCAAGCCACAAGCCGCTCCCCAAACCGAGGTGAAGCCAAAGTCTGATGAGCCTGCAACTGAGACTCCGACGACGGAAGGGGAGGGCGAGCCGATTCGCGTCCTTTCCAGCGGCAGCAATTTGGTCATCTCGTCCAAAGACGAAGCCGCGCTTGATGAGATGGAACGGCTGATCGAACTGATGCAGGAAGCAACGCCCTCGAAGCCGCGCTGGACGATCTTTTATCTCCGCTCGGCCGATGCCAGTGAAACGGCCACGATGCTCGAACGGCTCTTCCCGACCAGTTCGGTATCGTCAGGCACCAGCAGTTCCGGAGGAATGCTGGGTGAGTTGACCGGCGGCATCAGCTCGATGAGCCGCAGTCTGATGAACGCGACGGGACTGTCGAGCGCGATGGCCGGCGCGCTCACGCTGCGAATCATCCCAGATGTTCGCTCGAATGCGCTGTACGTTGCAGGACCAGCCGATCAGGTTCGCGAGGTCGAGGCGATGTTGCGGGTGCTCGACGCTTCTGAGTTGCCCGAACAGCTTCGCGACCGTACGCCGCATCGCATCCAGGTGCAGCACGCCGAAGTCGAAGACGTCGCGGCCATCGTCAAGGAAATCTACAAAGACGACATGACGCCCGAAGGTCAACAACCCGGCCAGCAGCCGAATCCGTTCGCCATGCTCATGGGTGGCGGCAGTAGCCGCGGCGGCAGCAGCCGTGGTGGTCAACAACAGGCTCGCAGCATCAAACTGACCCTCAGCACGGACGCTCGCACCAATACGTTGATCATCTCCTCCAGCGATTCGCTCTTCCGGCAGATCGAGTCCCTGGTCCAAGCGATCGATGACGACGCTCGCGCCGCGAACCGAACGGTCCGAGTGGTCGATATCAAAGGGAGCAATTCGGCGGCGGTGCAGACGGCCCTGAGCGCGATGTACTCGAAAATCAAAGTCGGTTCGGCGAGTCGTTCCTCTTCGTCATCGTCCTCGCGCGGCAGCAGTTCGTCGAGCAGTGGTTCCAGTTCGTCTCCGTTCGGTTCGGGCGGCTTGCCGCCAGGAATGCCGCCATTCGGAGGCTTCGGTGGCAGTCCCTTCGGCGGGGGTAGCCCGTTCGGCGGTGGCAGTCCGTTTGGCAGCAGCCGATCGGATGATCGTGGCAGCCGCTCACCGTTCGGCAGCCGATAACGTGGGGCAGGTTTTCAACCTGCCCATCCACATGGCAGGTTGAAAACCTGCCCCACGGAGTTACGACCGGAATTTCACCGCGACAAATTGGTTGGGTGCCGACCAATCTCGCCGTCCCGATGGCGGATCGAGCGGTGACTTTCGGTAACATGCCTGCGACGTGGAATGGCTTTCGGCGGAGCGGATTCTTACGCCTCAAACGAGGTCTCCTCAGATGGACATCGGCGACGTACTTTTGGATCGCGGGTTGCTCAGCCTGCCGGAATTGGAAACGCTTCGCGCGACGGCCAACGGCAAGCGTGTGGATCAGGTCGCCGTCGAGCAAGGATTGCTGACCGAAGAGCAGGCATTGCGGGCGCTCGGCGACGAATTGGGAATGCGATTTGTTGAGTTGAATGACTTCCCGGTGGACCGCGAGCTGCTCGCGAAGTTTCCGACGACGGCGATCTTCCGGCACTCACTGCTGCCACTGCGACGGAACAACGGCCGAGTTGAAATCGCGACTGCCGACCCGTTTGATCTCGAAGCGCTCGATGAGTTGAGTTCGCTCAGCGGCTTTCGCTTGGAGCCGGTGCTCACGCGACGCGACGATCTGGTGCGGCTGATCAAAGAGCATCTCGGTGTCGGCGGCGACACGATCAACGAACTGGTCGCGCAGCGCGGCGACGATGTCGATGCCGATTACCTCGCCGAGGTGGCTCGCGCGGACAGCGAACTGGCGCAGATGGCTCAGGCGGCCTCGGTCATCCGGCTGGTCAACGAATTGCTGCTCGAAGCGCTCGCTCAACAGGCCAGCGACGTGCATATCGAGCCGAGCGACAAAGGCTTGGCCGTGCGGTATCGCGTGGACGGCTTACTGCGCTTGCAGGCGGTGCCGCAAGAAATTCATCAGTTCTACAAGGCGATCGTCACGCGGTTGAAAATCATGGCTCGGCTGAACATCGCCGAGAAACGTCTGCCGCAGGACGGCCGTATCGAGCTGCGCGTGGCCGGCCGCGAGATC
>CAZILR010000807.1:0-3032 GCA_964539995.1 uncultured Planctomyces sp. | reverse complement strand
CGAGGTACATCGCCATTTTGATCTAGCTCCCAAATCCAAACATCACCCTCTACGAAACGTCTAGAAGACGCGACTTGCCCGCATTGTCGAATCGAGCGTTCGGTCCATCACGCCTCGCGATGTTTCCACAATCGCGATCCAAGGTCATGCAAGTACTTTGAATCTTCGACACCGTTGCGCCAACTCGTGGGGATCGCGTCAATTCCCAGTCGAGCACCGACGACGGAGCCGGTGATGGTACCAAGGGAATCAGAATCGCCGTCGGTATTGATGGCCGTGAGAATGGCTTGCCGGGCGTCGTCTGGAGAACGCCAGAAGCAATACATGGCACTGGCCACGGCCTCATCCGCGGCCCAGCCTTCCCCCAAACCGTCATCGGTGAGGACAAATTCGGGGGGTTCGCGCAGCAGCGTCGGCACGCGGTGCCAGACGGCCGCGAAATCCGTGGCCTCTTTGCAACAACGCGCGTCGATCTCCTCGAAAATCTGCTCGGGGCTGGCCCCCGTCAGTGCCAGTGCCACCATGAGTGCCCCGGCGGCGGCTGCTTCCAAGGCCGCCGGATGTGCATGAGTCAACAAGCTCGAAGCGCGAGCCACCTCGGCGACTCGATCGAGATTCTTGTAATACAAACCGATGGGAGCCACTCGCATCGCACTGCCGCAGCCTTTGGACTCAACCAGACCGGAATGGGGCCAGCGAATTCCGTTCGCGATGTTCTCGCAACCTTGCATGCAGGTGCCGCCAGGTGCCCGATTGTTGTTTTCGGAACGCGACCAATCGACAAAACGTCGCCCCATCTCCGCCATGAGTTGTTCGATGTCACACTTGCCGGCGTCCAAGAGCGCTTCCGCGACCGCGATCATCATCTGCGTATCGTCGGTGTATGTTCCCGGCGGAGGCGCAAAGTCGGTCAAGAAGATCGGCCGCGAAAAACGAGGATCCTTGAGAGCGATGAACTCGGTGATTCCTTCAGGGCCAACTTCTACGAGAAGCTGCTTGCGTGTACGAAATTCTGCCGGATATCCAATCGCATCACCAACGGCGAGGCCAACGATTGATCCAACAAACTGAGATTCACTCGCGTCGGACATTGTTTCTCCCTCGGTGGCATGCGAGATGACGTAGCCGACCGTCATTGGATTGACCGGGACAGGCAGGCTGGAGCCTGCCCTACTCAACTCGGCACATGTGCCAGCAGGTTCGCATCTCGTGTGAGCACCCATTTGCCATTTTGTTTCTGGAGGATGCTCAAGGTATGGCCTGCCCGCGTCATCGGTGGAACGCCACCGGGCGGAGTCACTACGACAGTGAGCTTGGTCCACATAAAGGCCCAGTCCCCGAGAATCTTGATCTCTTGAATCTCGCTGGTGCCGTCGATTTGCGGGGCGGCTTGGCCGGTTTGAGCTTGCGATGCTGCCGCGAAATCGGCTTTACGCATGGCCGGTCGGCCGGGAACGAGAAAGACGACGTCGTCCGACATCAGTGATAAGACAGTCTCAACATCACCCGCTTTGCTGGCCGCCATCCAGGTTGAAACGAGTTGCCGGATTTCTTGTTCGTCGTTCTGCATACGCGTCCCTTTTCCTGATGTTCGGACGTGGGCATCCGAACTATTTCACGGTCGGCACGCCGATCCGTTTCAGCAGTTCGCGCAGCTCCGCGCGTTCCTCAGCATTGAGTGATCGAGTCGGCAGGCGATTCGGCCCTCCTGGTCGGCCGCAGAGTTCGAGAGCGGCTTTGACCACCGGACTTTCGGCAGCCGTGCGGTCCCACATCTTTGATCGAAAATCACTCCACGGCCATTTGGCTTCCGTCTGCAATCGCTGAGCGGCCACATAGTCGCCGGCTTCCAGCCGCTTCCACATCTCGACTTGATGCTCCGGCCAGATTGTCGCGAGGTGCGTGATGAACCCGGTTCCGCCGAGCATGTGGTTCATCACGGCGAGTCCTTGATTATCGACGACGGCAAACCGATTCGCGAAGCGGTGGACTCCGCGGACGTAGCTGTAGCCGCCGTCGGGAGTGGACCACTTGAGCGACACGCAACGCGGCAGTTCGGCCAGCCGAGCGACTTGTTCGAGCGACAGGTTGTAGCCCTCCCAATGCGTGTTGTAGATCATCAAGCCGATGCGGCTGGTCGCGTCGTGGACGGCTTGGAAGTAACGCAGGCAGTCCTCGTCGCTGGAGGCGTAGTAGTAGCCCGCGCTCATCTGCACCGCGTCGGCTCCGATCTGTTCGGCCCACTGAGCCATTTCGATCGAGACCGCCGGATTCGTGTCTTGAGCACCGACGATGACCGGCACTTGGCCCTGCGCTGCCTCGACGATCGTCCGCGCGGCCGCCTTGCGTTCGTCGAGCGTCAGCATCGGAAAGTCGCCTCCAGCTCCGACGGCCAGCAGCACGCCTTGGCCACGCACAATGCCGCGGTCGATCACAAACCGCACGTTCTCGCGGATCGCTGCGTGGTCGATCGACAGATCGTGGTTGAGATTCGTGATGACCGGAATCATCGGCCCGCGAAGCGTCTGTTTGATGACGGTAATGTCCGGCATGACTGTGCTCCTTCGTTTGTAGGATACCGCAATCGGTCAATGTCCAGCCACAGTGGTGCGACGATTGGCGATCTCGGAGTGATCCGCTTGTCGGTGCTGAATCCAGTTTGGAGTCATTGAGCCAAACAGCATTCCGGAGACGACGCGCCAAACCGTAGAGTTGCCGAGGAACACATCGCCAAATTTTGGCCCTCTCCGCGTACAACAAAACTCAGGACAACGAGGACGGTGGCTGGTGGAAGATCGTCGGCTTGGCTCTCATCATCATGGCAGTGGGCCGGTGTGGTATCCGCTCGCGGCGTCGTGGAGGCGGAAGACTCAGCCTCCTCCCTTCACCGAGTGTGCGAACGGCTTGTCGGTCATTGGAATTTGGTGATCGAGCCTACTAATGTTTCGCCGCCGTTTAGGTCGCGGAAGACAGCTCGACGACCATTCGGGAAAACTGACGCGAAGGGGTGATGATTGATGGCGAATGTGACG
>CAZILR010000806.1:0-3034 GCA_964539995.1 uncultured Planctomyces sp. | reverse complement strand
GGAACTCGTGAGAGTTCCGGCCTGAAGTCTCACGACTTCAGCGACCTTTTGCCGCAACATCCGAACGGGAATCGGTCCAGGTGGATCGCTGTAGCCGTCAGTGGCCAACTTGCCGCCAATCGCTGCGGCTCAGCCGATGATGACGCGCGGTTGGCGAGCCGGGTCAGGCTCGGCCTTGGTGATGAGTTCGCGGACCATCCAAGGGACGTTGCCTTCGCCGAACAGGACGAAGCCCAAGTTCATGGCCAGCGGGTTTTCGTCGGACCAACCGAAGTGCAGTTCCGGCGGTGTTCCGGATTTCGAGAGTTCCAGCGCGATCGACGCCAGCGTGTGAGCGATCGAAGCACATTTCGTCACGCGGATCAGGAAGCGGCCTTCTTCTTCGGTCACTTCGATGATTGGCGAATGGTAAAACTCGCTGACATCGCCGAGCGTCGCTTCGACGAACACGATCGGCACTCCGGCATCGAGGTGATGGACACGCCGAATTTGCTCTTCTTTTTCGGCAAGTGATCTCGCGCCACCGACTCGATGGGGCACGAGGTACGGAAACTCCAAGTGTCGCAGGGAGTCCCACAGAAAGTGCGACTCGTTGTTGACAAAGCGGAAGCTGAGCAATCGCAGTTCCGTGCTTCTAAGCCAGCGAGAAACCAGCGACGACACAAACACCGCTCCGATGAAACCACTGGCGATGACCATTCCTTCGGGCTTCTCGATCAAAATCATCGTGGTCACATAGACGAACACCACGGTGATGCCAACATACGGCCACGCGATCCGGCGAGAGGTTGAGCCTGTTCGCTTGCGGTACTGGTCGATGATTGTCGCGACGCAGGCGCTGGTGATCAGCACCATCACGCCGGTTGCGTACGCGCCTCCTTGGGCTTGTACGTCGGCTTGGAAGATCGCCGTCACCAGGATGTTGATGAACGTGAATAACACCACGAGAGCTCGAATCTTTTTGGCCCATTCCGGTGCCATCCCGTAACGCGGCAAATAGCGCGGCACAAGATTCAGCAAGCCAGACATCGCGCTCGCGCCGGCGAACCACAAGATCAGCACGGTGCTGAGATCGTACAGCGTGCCGAACACGTCGCCGAACCACGAACAGAGAGGCAGATCGCACTCGCCATGCGCGAGATACGCCAGCGCGCGGTTCGCCGCCGCTCCACCGGCTTGCAATTCTTCCGCCGGGATCAGCGTCGAGACGACCATCGACGAGCCGAGCAAATAGACCGACATGATCACCGCCGCCGAGATCAGCAACTTGCGAGCGTTCCGAATACGCCCCGCCGGATGCTCGGCGGTGTCCGACGCATCGCCTCGAATCAACGGCATCACGGCGACGCCGGTCTCGAAGCCGCTCAATCCCAACGCGAGCTTCGGAAAGAACAACACGCAAACCAACGCGACGGCTCCCCAGCCCGTCCCTTCAACTGGCGGATGCTTGAGCATCCATTCGCCAGCTTGCACCTTCTGCCACCAATCGGCGATCGCGTCGGGATGCTCAGCGAGGTACGACAATCCGCTGCCGATCACCACGATGTTGAGCGTCAGGTACACCGCGACCAGCGCGACGGCCAGACCGATCACTTCGCTGAAACCTTTCAGAAACACGCCACCCAGCAGCACGAGCAAAACCATCGTCAGCAGCGTCTGCCCTTGCAGCCATGCGGGCATGGCGTGCCAATGCGGATTATGAATCAGATGCTCGGCGGCATCCGCGGCCGACAGTGTCTTGGTGATGACGTAATCCGTCGCGGCGAAGCCCAACAGAACCAGCACCACGAACTTACCCGTCCAGCCGCGCATCAGGCGTTCGAGCATCGAGATCGAGCCTTGCCCTTGAAACGACTGCCCGGCGACGTAGCAGTAAACCGGCAACGCTCCAAACAACGTGACCAGCACAAGCAACACGGTCGCCAGCGGCGCGAGCCGTCCCGCCGCTTCAAACGCCATCGACGGCTGATAGCCCAGCGTGCTGAAATAATCGACACCCGTCAGGCACAGCACCCACACCCAGAAACTCTGGTGTCCGTGATGTCCCTCCGAATCGTGACCGCTTGCGATCACCGGCGGAGCCAGCGAACTTGGTCCAGGCGAAGACTTCGAATCAACGGTCTGTGAAGCTGCCGCTGACGCGGCGGAAGTCTGGGAAGAGCTGTTTGCTGTGGACGGTCTTGCCTGCGGAGCCGTTGGGCACGAGTCCTTCGTGCCACTTTGAATTTCGGACATGGTTTTCCAACACGACCAGTCGAGTCTGTTCAATCAACTCAGTGGGCGAAGGACTCAACCGAACTTCGCGTGAGGTGAGCAAACGCTAGCGGTCAGTCATGTCGGGCTGCAATGGTCGAACCTTTCGGCGACGCAACTCACTGGCCGAATCGCTCGTTGTGACTTTTGACCGTCAGCGAAGTCCGCTGCGTTCCCGCTCCAGCAACAACCGTTTGCGCCACAAGCCGCCCCCATACCCGGTCAGATCGCCATTCTTGCCGATGACCCGATGGCACGGAATCAAAAGGTTGACTCGGTTCTGGCCGTTGGCGTTCGCGACCGCTCGAACGGCGGACGGCTGGCCGATGCGGGCCGCGAGTTCTTCGTAGCAGATGGTCGTCCCGTGTGGGATGCGACGCAGTTCTTGCCAGACTCGTTCTTGAAACGGCGTCCCGCGAGGTGAGACCGGAACGGTGAACTCGGTCAATCGACCATCGAAGTAGGCGGCCAGTTCATCGCTCAACCGCTTGAGCCACTTGTGCTGTCCGGGCACAACCGAAGCTGCGAACCGGCGTCGCATCGTCGCGAGATTCCGCTCGAGCATTCGCCGATCGGTGTATTCCAGCAAGCAGATTCCGTCGTCGGTCGCTGCCGCGAGCAAGCGGCCGAGCGGGCTATCGAGCATTGTGGTCACGACGCAAAGCGGTGGCCGGTCTCCCGACCGAGCCACTCGCGGCGACCGAAGGTCTCCCTTGAATGACGCCGAATGATCCAGCGGGAGACCTTCGGTCGAGTTCTGTGCGGGGTCAGGAGACCCGCG
>CAZILR010000805.1:0-3036 GCA_964539995.1 uncultured Planctomyces sp. | reverse complement strand
CCTGCATCAAAGCCATCCTCGACGCTCTCTGAATTCCCGGACAACCTCAGCTTGAGGCAAGCTAAAACTCCCCGCTCAGGCCAGCAGCGGCTTGACGACTTCGCCATGCACGTCGGTTAGGCGGTAGTAGCGGCCTTGAAATTTGAAGGTCAGCCGCGTGTGGTCAATTCCCAGGCAGTGCAGCAGCGTGGCGTGCAGGTCGTGAACGTGGACCGGGTTCTCGGTGATGTTGTACGAGAAATCGTCGGTCGCTCCGTGTGAGTAGCCGCCGCGAATGCCGCCGCCGGCCAGCCAGATCGAGAAGCAGCGCGGGTGATGGTCGCGGCCGTAGTCCTCGGCGGTCAGCTTGCCTTGGCAATAGACCGTGCGACCGAACTCGCCGCCCCACACGATCAGCGTGTCTTCCAGCAACCCGCGTTGTTTGAGGTCGAGGATCAGCGCGGCAGACGGTTGGTCGGTGTCGCGACACTGGCCGCGAATCGCCTTCGGCAAGTTGAGATGTTGATCCCAGCCGCGATGGAAGAGTTGAATGAACCGTACGCCTCGCTCGGCCAATCGACGGGCCAGCAAACAGTTGGCGGCAAACGTGCCGGGCTTGCGAGCGTCCGGGCCGTACAAGTCGAAGATGTGTTCCGGTTCGTTCGACACGTCGGTCAGTTCGGGGACCGAGGTCTGCATCCGATAGGCCAACTCGTACTGGCTGATGCGTGTGGCGATTTCGGGATCGCGGTACTCGTCGAGCTTCAGACGATTCAGCTCGGCGAGATCATCGAGCACTCGCCGCCGAGTCGCCGCGTCCTGTCCCGGTGGGTTTGACAGATACAGAACCGGATCGCCAACGCTGCGGAACTTCACGCCTTGGAACTTCGACGGCAGAAAGCCGCTCCCCCACAGCCGATCGTAAAGCGGCTGATCGGCCGGATTGCCGCTGCCGTTCGAGATCATCACGACGAAGGCCGGCAGGTCGGCGTTCTCGCTGCCGAGTCCGTAGGCCAACCAACTGCCGATGCTCGGCCGGCCAGCGAGTTGATTCCCCGTTTGAAAGAACGTGATCGCCGGGTCGTGATTGATGGCTTCGGTGTGCATCGACTTGATGAAGCAGAGTTCGTCGGCAATCTTCGCCGTGTGCGGCAATAGTTCGCTGATCGTCGCTCCGCCCTTGCCGTGCTTCGCGAACTTGAACATCGACGGAGCGACCGGGAAGCTCGCCTGCCGGCTAGTCATGCCAGTCAGTCGCTGCCCTTTCCGAATTGATTCGGGCAGTTCGGTCGCTTGCAGATCGGCTAGGTTCGGCTTGTGATCGAACAAGTCCATCTGCGATGGCGCGCCGGATTGAAAGAGGTAAATGATCCGCTTGGCTCGTGGCGAGAAGTGCGTCGGACCGTTCGGCGATTGGTCATCGGCGAGGAGGCTCGTCAGCGCGATTGAGCCGAGTCCGGAGGAACAGGTCTGCAACCAATGGCGGCGAGAGAGTGGTGTCATGGGAGGTTCCTCGGAGTCCACAAACCCCACCGGCCTTGTGCCGGTGGCTCGCGGGTTTCTGCACTACTTGCGCCCAGGCGATTCAGTAGTGCAAAGACCTGCGAGCCACCGGGGCAAGCCCGGTGGGGTGAAGGGCAGGTTTCAGACTTCGATTCCTAATTCTTCGATCTTGCGGTACAGGCTGGAGAGTCCGAGTTTCAGTCGCTTCGCGGCTTCGCGCTTGTCGGGCCATTGGCGGAGGACTCGCGAGAGGTGCAGCCGTTCGTAATGTCGCAGTGCGGTGCGGAGATCGTCGGTGTCAGGCAGCGGCTGTGCAATGCCGAGCAATTCCGGAGGCAAGTCATCGGGATGGATGTGCTGGCCATCGCACATCAGGACCGCACGCTCGATCGCGTTATCGAGTTGCCGGACGTTGCCTTTCCACTGAGCGGACATCAGCACGCGGACGGTCTCACTGGTGGCTCCGGCGACGCGCTTGTTCATGGCTTTCGAGTGCCGGCCGATGAAGAACTCGACAAGTTCCGGGATGTCTTCGGAGCGATCTCGCAGCGGCGGGATCGTCAGCTTCACGCCGTCGAGCCGATAGAAGAGGTCGTCCTGAAAGCGGCTGTCGGCGACTTCGCGCATGAGGTCGCGCGTCGTCGTCGCGATCATGCGGGCGGCGACTCGGACAGGATCGGAACCTCCGAGTGGCAGAATCTCTTGGTATTCGATCGCGCGCAGCAGTTTCGCTTGAGTGCTCAGCGGCAGTTCGCTGATCTCGTCGAGGAACACAGTTCCCTCGCCGGCATGTTGGAAGATGCCGACTTGATCGGCCGACGAGCCGAGCTTCGAGCCGAAGAGCTGAGCTTCGAGCAGCTCGACCGGCCGAGTGCTGCAATTGACGGCGAGGAATTTTTCGTGGTTCTTCGGGCCGGCTTTGTGGATCGCGCGAGCGAACAGTTCTTTGCCGGTGCCGGTTTCTCCGACGAGCAGCACGTTGGCATTTGTCTTGGCGACCTTGCGGATGGCATCCTGCAAATCAGCGAGTGATTGACTGGAACCGACGATCTGATCGAAGTCTTCACGCCGCGCGAGTTCACGGCGCAACGCCTGGTTCTCCAGATCGAGCGCTCGGAACTGAAACAGTCGCTGCAGCTTGTTGAGCAAGTCATCGAAAATGACCGGCTTGACGAGGTAGTCGAACGCTCCGGCTTTGAAGGCTTCGACGGCGTTCTCGACCGTCGCGTAAGCCGTGATGACCAGCACCGACGTCCGCGGGTTGAGCCGGATCAGCCGCTTGAGCAGATCGATCCCATCGCCGTCGGGGAGCATCACGTCGCAGACGGCGACATCGAAGTCGTTGCTCATCGCCAACTGCTGAGCCTCAGTGACCCGGCTGGCGGCGGACACGACGTAGCCTTCGCTCGCCAGCAATTCCGCCAGCGAGCGGCGGATGACGTCTTCGTCTTCGCAGATGAGCACGGAACGATGATGCGGCACGGAAACCTCGCGGACAAGAATTTGTGAGCGGTATTCAATCGGGTTCGATGGGAGATGTCATCTCGTAACGGT
>CAZILR010000804.1:0-3043 GCA_964539995.1 uncultured Planctomyces sp. | reverse complement strand
AGGCGATGGTCGTGGCGATGACGGTTTTCATGCTCGTCTGGATGGGCTCAATGGCCGGCACACTGCTGCCGCTGGCCTTCAAGAAGCTCGGCATGGACCCCGCCATGATGTCCAACCCACTCATCGCCGCCTTGGTCGATATCACCGGCGGCGTGATCTACTACAGCGTCGCGCGGGCGATCGTCGGCTGATCCTCAAATCAGTTCCCGGATCGGCAGTCCTTCATCCAGCAAATGCTGCGGACGTCCTTGTGGGTCGGTGAGCGCAGTGCGGTGCGGGTCGATTCCAAGGTTGTGGTAGATCGTGGCGAAGATATCTTTGTAGGTGACCGGCCGAGCGATCGCGGTGCTGGCGGTGCGATCGGTTTCGCCGAGGGTGAGTCCGCCGCGCAGGCCACCGCCGGCGAGGATCGCGGGGCCGACTTGCGGCCAGTGGTGACGGCCGCCGCTCTTGGGATCGACGCGCGGAGTGCGACCGAACTCGCCCCAGGCGACGATCGTCACGTCGTTCAAACGGCCGCGTTCTTCGAGATCGGTGATCAGCGTCGCCAGGCCGTGATCGACGATCGGCAGGACGTGTCGCATGCGCGGGAAGTTATCGGAGTGCGTGTCGAAGTCGCTGATCGACAGGCTGACGCAGCGGACTCCGGCGTCGATTAATCGCCGCGCGAGCAGAAACTTTTGTGTGGCCGGGGCTGCGTCGGACGTGTAGTTCGGCGAGCCGGACGTGGACCGCAGCGTGTACCGTTCAACGACTCGTGGGTCTTCCTTGGAAAAATCGAGCGCGTCGGCGAAGCGGCCCGATGTGAGGATGCCGACCGCTTGCTGCGTGAAGCGGTCCATCGCGGTCATCATGCCGGCGGCATCGACTTCGCGGCGGAATGAATCGAACTGAGCCAGCAGCGTTGTCCGGTCGCTCAGTCGATCCACGTCGATCGCGCCGTCGAGTTTCAAGCTGACCGAGTGATTCGTTCCCAACCGAGCCAGTTCGTTCTTCATGCCCGGTTCGAGTTCTCGCGCGAACATCTGCGAGATGTCCGGCCGAAACGGTTGATACGCCGGGCCGAGAAATCCCGGTCGAGCACTGTTCCGCACCAACGCTCGGCCTTGCATCAGATCGACGAACGACGGAGCCGCATCGCTGGTCGAACCGCGCAGCTTCGAGATCACCGAACCCAACGCCGGCCGGCCGCCGAGCGATTGCAACTCCTTCGCGACGAATCCCGACTGACATTGAAACGCATCGTGAGCACCCGCCGATCCGACCAGCGACCTCACGAACGCGACTCGATCCGCGATGCTCGCCAGCTTCGGCATCAACTCGCAGATTTGAATGCCAGGCACCGCCGTCGCGGTCGGCTCAAACTCGCCCCGAATTTCAACCGGAGCCAGCGGCTTCATGTCGATCATGTCAAGCTGCGGCGGTCCCCCGTCCAGATGCACGAAGATCACAGCCTTCGACGAGGATCGAACTCCGCTCACCTCTTCCGCCCGCAGCCACTGAGCCAGCGACGCGACCGCTCCCCCTAGAACCCCGGCTCGCAAAAATCCACGCCGGCTCAAACCGCCAGCCGAATCACATTTCATTCGCGAATCGAATTCCATGAGCGCCTCCCACCAATTCAACATCGGCTGAAACGAGGCCATGATCAGGTTATGTTTGGGTACGCTCGGACCAAATCGTCCAGAACGAAGAGCCAACTATCACTACAAGATATCCGCTCTCGGCGTAAGCCTGAACCCTTGCTTGGAACAAACACATGGCTGGCCAATTGGTCCGATTGAATGAATTGCAGTGCCAAACTAACCCGAAGCGTCAGCAAGTGCGAGTGCTCCGAACGACGATGAACTGGGAATACTGTGCAGTATTCGCCCTCGCTGACGCTTCGAGTTACTGAAATTCCTTCAGAGAACCAATCATGCCACGCAATCAAGGCGGCGCACGGCGTCCGGCGACGAAGTTTGCTCACTTGCAGAAGAAGCTCAGTAAGCAGAGCCTTCAGAAGAACGTGCAGAACCAACGTGAGGCATTGCGCCCGCGACCGAAGAAAGGATTGCCATGACCTCGCCGCGCGAAGAATTGAATCAGATGATCGCCGGCTTCTGGAGGACGCAAGCGGTCTACGTCGCCGTGCGGCTGCGCATTCCCGATCTGCTGGCAGCAGGGCCACGAACCGCTGACGAACTCGCGCCCGAGTCTGGCTCGCACCCCCGATCGCTGTACCGATTGCTGCGGGCGCTCGCCAGCAGCGGCGTGTTTCGCGAAGACGCTGACCACCGCTTCGCGCTGACTCCGCTTTCCGAATGCTTGCGACGCGACACCCCCGGTTCGCTGGCCGGTCTGGCCTGGATGCGCGGCGACTGGCAGTACCGAGCTTGGGGCAACTTGCTGCACAACGTGCAAACTGGCGAGACCGCCTTCAATCACGTCTTCGGCGAACCGCTGTTCGACTTTCTGCGTCACACGCCGGAGAACGCCGCGATCTTCGATCAGGGCATGGTCGGAGTACACGGTCGCGAAACCGACGCGATGCTGACTGCGTTCGACTTCTCGGACATCAACGTCCTCGCCGACATCGGCGGCGGCAACGGCAGCGTGCTAGCGGCCGTGCTCGCAAAATATCCGAAGCTCAAAGCAATCCTGTTCGATCGAGCCGACGTCATCGACCGCGCCAACGCCAACCTTGTCCAAGCCGGCGTCGCCGATCGCGTGCAGTTCATCGCTGGTGACTTCTTCCAATCGGTGCCGAGCGGAGCTGATGCGTATTTCCTGCGGCACATCATCCACGATTGGAGCGACGACCAATCACGCACGATCCTGAAAAACTGCCACGCCGCAATGCCGAGCAACGGCCGACTACTGCTCGCCGAGTTTGTGCTTCCCGACGGGCCGGAACCGTTCCACGGCAAATGGTTCGACCTCGCGATGATGACCGTGACCGGCGGACAAGAGCGAACGGAATCCGAGTATCGCGCACTGCTCGCCGACTGCGGCTTCGAGTGGCATCGAGTCGTTCCGACGACGACCGAGTTGTCGGTGATTG
>CAZILR010000803.1:0-3044 GCA_964539995.1 uncultured Planctomyces sp. | reverse complement strand
GTCGTCGCACCGCCCTGCAAGCCGGGTCCATCGGCCTGCTGGGACTCGGCACCAACCCTCTGCCGGCGCTGCGAGCCGCCGCCGCTCCGGGCCATGAGCGGATCGCGACCGCGAAGTCGGTGATCTACGTCTTCCTGTCGGGCGGCCTGGCTCAGCAAGACAGCTTCGACATGAAGCCTGACGCGCCGGACAACATTCGTGGCGAGTTCCATCCGATCTCGACTCGATCGCCCGGCCTCCAGATTTGCGAGCACTTGCCGCAGCTTGCTCAACGCAGTCATTTGTGGTCCTTGTGCCGCTCGCTGACGCATCCGTCGAACGATCATTCGCTCGGTCATCACATCATGCTGACGGGGCGGTCGGACGCTCCGCCGGGATTCAGTCCGAATCAGCCTGGGCCTCTCGATCATCCCTCGATCGCGTCGGTTGCGGGAGCTGTCACGCGACCGCGCAACAATTTGCCTCCGGCGGTGGTGCTGCCCGATCGGTTGGTGCATTACTCGCGGCGAGTCCTCCCTGGCCAGTTCGGTGGAATCATGGGGTCGCGGCGCGATCCGTGGTTCATTGAGCTGTCGCCGTTCAGCGCGCTCGGTTACGGAGCGTACCCCGAATACGAATTCGATCACCAAGAGCGGCCCAAGATGCCGCGTCGCTTCGCGTTTGAAGCGCCGAATCTGTCGCTGCCCGAAGGAGTCAGCTTTGGCCGGCTCGACCGGCGTGTGGACTTGGTCCGTCTAATCGACGAGCAACGCGCCGGCCTCGATCGAGGCGGCTCAACTGGCGCGTTCGATCGAGATCGCCAAACCGTGTTGTCGCTGCTGACCGATGCGAAGGTGCGACAAGCCTTCGACGTCACGAAAGCTCCCGACGCCGAACAAGACCGCTACGGCCGCAACTCATTCGGCTGGTCGCTGCTGATGGCCAAGCGATTGGTCGAGGTCGGAGTCAACCTCATCCAAGTGAATCTCGGCAACAATGAGACTTGGGACACGCACGGCGAAGCGTTCCCGCATCTCAAAGATCTACTTTTCCCACCGACCGACAAGGCGCTCTCAGCGCTGCTGGATGATCTGTCGCAGAGCGGTTTGCTCGACAGCACGCTGATCGTGATGGCGGGTGAGTTCGGTCGCACTCCGAAGATCACACACTTGCCGCAGCACTACAAACTTCCCGGCCGAGACCACTGGGGTGCGGTGCAAACCGTCTTCTTCGCGGGTGGCGGAATCCAAGGGGGGCGAGTCATCGGCACCTCCGACAAAGTCGGTGGCTATCCCGTGAATGACGCGCAGAAGCCGGAGAACATGGCCGCGACGATTTACTCAGCGCTCGGCATTCCCGACACCGCCGCGTGGCACGACGACCTCGACCGCCCGCACCACATCTACCACGCCGAGCCGATTCGCGGGTTGCTGTAGGTCATTCACTCACCGATTTGTGATCGACTCAGTCCTTTAATTCTTTGATGAAGTCTTGGTACGCGGTCTGAGCGTCAAGCAATTGATCGGCGGGAGTGCCATGCACGAGCACTCCGAATCGCAGGCGGAAGGACTCGCCGGGTTTGATCTCGACGCGGCTGGGTTCTCCGCGAGTGAAGGCTTTTCGGCCGAACGGGTTCGCCGCGACGAAGCCGTAATCCCTCGCGTGAAACCAGCACGGCCGGAAGTTGGCGGGATCGGGCATCAGCAGGAGACCGACGCGCTGGCCATTCAACTCACCGCGGTAGTCGCACCAGTCGGCGGTCTGGCCCCAGACGTTCTTCTCGTTGCGTTGACCACGGCTGTTGAGGATTTCTCCCTTGCCATTTTTGACGGCCAGCGGCGTGGCAACACGGACGCCCAAGCCCATCTCTTCCTGGTCCCCGAAGGTGAAGAGCCGCTCGCTGGTGAAGGTCGATTCGTAAGTCAGCATCCAGCCGGTTGGATGGCGTATCAGCCGATGCCGACAGACCTCCGTGCAGAGAATGTCGTTACCGGAGCGATAACGATTGCGAACCGTAAAGGATGCTCGCGGACCATCGACGTGAGTCGCTTCGACGAAACCGTCGTGTTCCACGCGAGCCTTGTTCCGCCAGAAGTCAGCTCCACTGAGATCACCAAACGCGAGCCAAACGCCGGGGTGCATCGTCGCGTGGTCAGTCGCATCAGTCCCTTCGCGAGGCGGGTGGTTCCGCGTCACAGACATTCCGTCGAGCGTGCGCACGTCTCGAAAGTACGGCCGGCCGACAACGCTGTCGTCGAAGACATATGTCGCCAGCGGTTGTTGGCCCCAACTCGCCTGGAGTTTGCCTGGCGAAGACTCCATGCGAAACGCGGGTTCGTCGGCGAAGGCCGGGCGGATGCCGAGCAGACTCAACCCACTCACAACGATCAAGCAACGACAAAGATGGAACATGAGCGGAATTCCCAGAGCAGGTTGCAAAGGAGGACCGTGAGCGTTTTATTCTCCGACCAGCCGGGCCGCGAGTGAGTCCCAACCTGCAAAGGAATGATCGCCGATGTCGCGCGTGTATGCCGTCGCCACGATGGATACCAAGGGAACCGAGATCGCGTTCGTCGCGGAACGGATTCGTTCGTGTGGCGTTGAGGTTGTGACGGTCGATGTTGGGACGCGGGGCGCAGCAGTTGTCGCTCCGGACATCTCGCGCGAGCAAGTCGTGGCCGGTTGTTCGACGACAAATCCACTCACGAAAACCGACCGAGGCGAAGCGGTCACGGCGATGTCGGCGGCGTTGGTGGAGTTCCTCAAGACGGAGCATTCCGTTGGGCGACTTACGGGAGTCATCGGCATCGGTGGCGGCGGCGGAACTGCGCTCATCACTCCGGCGATGCGAGCGTTGCCGGTCGGTGTGCCCAAGGTGATGGTCAGCACGATGGCCAGCGGCAACGTCGGGCCGTATGTCGAATACGCCGACCTGACAATGATGTATTCGGTGGTCGATGTGGCCGTGATCAATTCGGTCTCGCGCCGAGTGTTCGCGAATGCCGCGCACGCGATTGCTGGCATGGTGCAACACTCGTTACCGAGCACGGCTGAGAAGCCGACGC
>CAZILR010000802.1:0-3044 GCA_964539995.1 uncultured Planctomyces sp. | reverse complement strand
TGGTACGACAATGACATCGCCGGGTTCCGGCGAAAGGTCGCTCTTGACCTTTTGTATTTGCAAAATTGTTGCTTTGCGAACGATTTGAAAATCCTATTCCGCACGGTTGGTGTCGTGTTGACCGGCAAAGGTGCCCTGTGATTGCGTGAGTGGGTCTGTTCGACACCTTGTTGACAAGGTGGTAGCCCGAATTACGATGCACAGCGTGGCTCGTCTGTCATTGTGGTGCTCAGACGATCCTCCGCCACACGTTGGCAGCAATACACTCGGACCCCTCCGCGAATCGGACGGCGTAACATGGTTTCCCAATTGACTCCAGAAGTTCGCAAATGTGGCGACGTGACCGTGATCACGTTTGGACCGCAGTTTGAATCGCTGGACGAATTCACGTTGGACCAAGTCCGGGAGTTCGTCCTCGAAGCCGCCAAAGCCGCGAATCCACCGAAAGTCGTGATCGACCTCAGTTACACCAAGTTTTTCGGCTCGTCCTTCATCGAGGTGCTTTTCCGCGTGTGGAATCGGGTGAACGGAGCCGGCGGAAAGTTTGCGTTGGCCGGCCTGACATCCTATTGCCGCGAGGTCTTGGAGATCACACACCTCGACAAATTGTGGCCACTGCTGCCCAACGCGGATGAGGCGGTGGCGACAATCGCCTGAGGCCGGCCGCACACAGTCACGCTGAGGCGACATGCTTCCCGATTCGGAAACGACTCAGCAGTTGTTGCAAGCGGCGAAAGCGGGCGATGTGCCTGCCGTCAACGAGTTGTTGGAGCGGCATCGCGACTCGCTGCGGCGAATGGTACAAGCTCGACTGGACCGCGCGCTGTCTCGCCGAGTGGATGCGAGCGACGTCGTGCAAGACGTATTGCTGGAGGCTCACGGTCGGCTGAAGGACTTCATCCAGAGCGGCTCGATGCCGTTTCATTTGTGGCTGCGTCATCTGGCGAAGGACCGCATGATCGATGTGCATCGACGGCATCACGCTCATCGCCGCAGCGTCGATCGCGAACAGACGGCCCAGCAGGTGGCCGATGTCTCGTCGGCGTTCGACTTGTTCGCGCAGATCAGCGCTCAAGAGCTGACTCCGGCGGCAGCTTCGATTCGGAAAGAAATTGAGGCTCGCTTCCTCGGTGCGCTCGAGCAACTCGACGAGATCGACCGCGAAATCCTGCTGATGAGGCATTGCGAGCAACTCGGCAACAGCGAGGTCGCGGAACTTCTCGGACTCTCGCAACCCGCTGCCGGGATGCGATATTTGCGAGCGTTGCGCCGGCTGCGCGCGGTGCTGGGCCTCGACGCCGACCAATCGGTTCCATGACGAACTTGGAGCCATCAGTCATGCCTGATACGATCCTCGGCCGATCTTCTGAGTGAAACGATTCGATCCATCCTCCGCCAGAAAGTGCCCAACCATGCTGACGCTTCTCGGCCACTCGGATGACCAACGGTTTTGCGACGGAATGTCGCGTCGCAATTTTCTGCGAATCGGCGGGCTGGGCTGGGGCGGATTGACGCTCTCGCACTTGCTGGCGTCGGACGCCCGAACCGAATCAACGACCAAGCGGCCGAAGTCGGTCATCATGATTTACTTGGTCGGCGGTCCGCCGCACCAAGACATGTTCGACCTCAAGCCGCTCGCTCCGTCCGAGATCGCCGGCCCGTGGAAGCCAATCGCGACGAACGTCCCCGGCATCGAGATCGGCGAACTGTTGCCGAAGATGGCCTCGATGATGGATCGCTTCGTCCCGATCCGCTCGCTGGTCGGTGCTCAGGCCGAGCACGATGCGACGCAGTGCTTCACCGGCCGCCCGCCGCGTGGCGCGGGAGTTCCGACTGGCGGCTGGCCGCAGTTCGGTTCGACGGTCTCGAAAGTCAAAGGCCCGGTCGATCCCGCGACACCGCCGTATGTCAGCCTCTGTTACACCTGCACTCACGGGCCGTACAACGAACCGGGACCGGGATTCCTCGGAGTTGGTCAATCGGGGTTCCGACCGCTCGGTTCGACGCGCGATGACATGGTACTCAACGGCATCACGCCGGAACGGCTGGGTGATCGCAAAGCTCTCCTGTCGAGCGTCGATCGCTTCCGCCGCAACGTCGATGCGAAGGGGATGATGGACGGACTCGACACGTTCACACGGCAGGCGATGGACTTGCTGACGTCGTCGCGATTGGCCGAGGCACTCGATCTTTCCAAGGAAGACCCGCGCATCGTGGCACGGTACGGCACCGGCAATCCAAAGATCATGATGGACGGCAACGGTGCGCCGCGCGTGCCGCAAAGCTTCCTATTGGCTCGTCGGCTGATCGAAGCGGGCGTGCGAGTCGTGACCATGAACTACAGCAAGTGGGACTGGCACGGTGGACTGAACGCCGAAGGCCGAGCGAACAACTCGATCTTCCTTCGCGAGCAAGAAGACTTCCCGGTCTTCGACAACGCGATCACCACGCTGGTCGATGACCTGCAAGTGCGCGGGATGCTCGATGACACGCTGATCCTCGTCTGGGGTGAGTTCGGCCGCACACCGGTCATCAGCAAGCAAGTCGGCCGCGACCACTGGCCACGCCTCGCCTGCGCGTTGCTCGCCGGCGGCGGCATTCGTGCGGGGCAAGTCATCGGAGCCTCCGACAAGATTGCTGGAGAAGCGGTCGAGCGCCCCGTCACGTTCCCCGAAGTCTTCGCCACGCTCTACAACCATCTTGGTATCGACGCCGCGAACACGACGGTTCAAGACTTCCAAGGCCGTCCGCAATACCTCGTCGATGCCAGCGTGAAGCCGATTCACGAACTGCTGTGAGTGAAGCGGTTCGTAGGATGGCCGCCCTCGGCCGTCCCTTTGGAATTCGCAGATCTCGGATTTCAAATCGCACACCCCGGACGGCCGCGGGCGGCCTTCCTACGACTCGCACGCCGACGGCTTGCGGTTCATCAAGTCTTGGTCAACCATGTCAACAACATGGACGACGACCGTGACGAACTGCTGTTTGCTCTGCTGGACCAATTGATCGCGTCGTCGCGCGATGGCCGGATGCCCGACTTCGCC
>CAZILR010000801.1:2376-3046 GCA_964539995.1 uncultured Planctomyces sp. | reverse complement strand
TGGAAGTGCTCGGCGACAAGAAGACGCTGCTGCCCGATCCGATCGCGACGTTGCATGCGACCGAGCAACTCGTGGCCGACGGCTTTCAAGTGTTGGTCTACACGACCGACGACCCAATTACGGCCAAACGATTGAAGTCGGCCGGAGCCACGTCGGTCATGCCGGCCGGCAGTCCGATCGGCAGCGGCCAAGGCGTGCTCAACCCGAACAACATCCGCATCTGCCTCGAATACCTGAAAGAGAGCGATCCCGAATATCCGGTGATCATTGACGCCGGTGTCGGCACGGCCAGCGACGTCGCGTTCGGCATGGAACTCGGCTGCGACGGCGTGTTGCTCAACACGGGCATCGCCGGAGCAACCGACGCACTCCGCATGGCTCACGCGATGAAGTGGGCCTGCCAAGCGGGACGGCAAGCGTATTTGTCGGGACGGATTCCGAAGAAGCTGTACGCGACGGCGTCGAGTCCGGAATCCGGACTGATCTCGCCGGGCAGCCGATAAAGAGTCTCTCCAAATCCGTAGCCACAAGCTGCCAGCTTGTGGCAATTCAACGGTAAGCTGGCAGCTTGCCGCTACGTCGGCTGGGTTTTGTTCACACAGAAAGAAAACGATGACAATGATCGACTGGAGCTATCACCGGCCCGGCTGAATGACGTGCGTCAAAGCCC
>CAZILR010000801.1:0-2366 GCA_964539995.1 uncultured Planctomyces sp. | reverse complement strand
GCAAAACGACGGCCGAGACCGTCGAGCAGATCGACGCGCGAAAAAAGAAAATGCCAGCAGCCGACGCGCTGGCCTTGGCCAAGCAGGTCGATCGAATTGTGGCCGCGAAAGGCTCGAAGGTCGTCACGCTGGACCTGAAGAAGGACAAGCCGGATGCCGAGATGCTGAAGTCCGTGCTGCTCGGCCCGACCGGCAATCTGCGAGCACCGACGTTTCGTGTCGGCCGCATGCTGGTCGTCGGCTTTCATGAAGAGACTTATCGTTCCGTCTTCGGCGAGCCATCGTGATGTGAGGTCTCACGCTGCCAAGCGGTGACGATCGCCTGCATCCGTTTGCGGTTGACTCCGAAATCTGAACGTCCGGCGCGTGAAGCCGACCGAAAATGGATCGCGCGTTGCTCGCGATCGACGAAGAACTCGACGTCATCGACGAAGCGAAATAGGAGACTGGTGAACTCCGCGTGCAGGTAATGATCGTCGGCAGTGACGATCTGCGTTCGCGGCATCGCGGACACAACCCGCTTGAGTGCCTGCATCGCTTCGGCCGCTTCGGTCGTCAGCGAGATTGAGTCCATCCGCTGATGCTCGCGATCGGCCTGCGTCGAAACGCAATTCGGCGAATCGGGGCACGGAGCCAACAGACCCTCACGCACTCCAAGCGTCGTCGGACGGCGCGATGTCGCGCTCATCACCGCGAATGCGACGATCACCAGCAGCGGAACGATCAGAACAGTGGCCCACATGGTTTTTCTCTTCACGAAAATAGTCCTCGTGGTGAACGATGCCAGCCGCTCGCCTCAGAGCGAGGGCACCGCTACAGTCCCGCCCCATGTTTGTCGATCGCTACACCATTGAATGCAAGGCAGGCGACGGAGGTCACGGTTGCGTGAGCTTCCGGCGCGAGGCCAATGTTCCGCAAGGGGGGCCGGACGGAGGCGACGGAGGTGACGGTGGCGACATCATCATCATCGCCGATGAGAACGTCAGCAGTCTGACCAATCTCGTCGGACGCAAGCACTGGCAGGCGGATCGTGGCGGAAACGGGCAAGGCTCGTTGAGATCGGGGCGCGACGGAGCCGACGTCGAGATTCGTGTCCCGCCCGGAACGCTCGTCAAAGACTCCTCCGGTGAGGTGTTGTTCGATCTCGATCATCACGAGGCTCGGTTTCTCGCGGCCAAGGGGGGCGGCGGCGGTCGAGGCAACAAGCATTTCGCCACATCGACCAACCGCGCGCCGCGCGAGTTTGAACGGGGCGAACTCGGTGAATCACGCACCGTGATGCTGGAATTGAAGCTGATCGCCGATGTCGGTCTGATCGGCAAACCGAACGCCGGTAAATCGACGTTGCTCAGCCGGTTGACTCGTGCGACGCCGGAGATTGCCGACTACCCGTTCACGACGAAGTATCCGAATCTCGGTGTCGTGCGCATCGGCTTCGACCGCCAATTCGTGTTGGCCGATATCCCTGGCTTGATCGAAGGTGCTCATGCCGGAGTGGGACTTGGCCACGAATTCTTGCGACACGTCGAACGGACGAAGGTGCTGGTGCATCTCATCGAACCGATCCCAGCGGACCAGTCCGAACCGATCGCCAACTACCGCGCAATCCACGAAGAACTGCGACTGTACGACGAGTCGCTGATCACTCGGCCGGAACTGGTTGTCGTCACGAAGTGCGAACTGCCGGAGGCGGCTGAAGTCGCCGAAAAACTCGAAGCGGAGATTGGTCAGCCGGTGCTTCGGATCTCAGCCGTGACGGGTAAAGGGCTGCCGGATTTGATCAATCGCGTGTTCGATGTCTTGAAAGAAGTCACCAGAGCTTCGCAGCAGTCCGATCAAAACGCGAATTGACCCTCTCGCCGCGAGCGACCTACATTCCCCACCCCTTCGGGGGCGTGAGTTTGTCAAAAGTAGCCCTGTCGCTCCGCGACAGGAAAGCCGAACGTCGAACGAATCACGCTTGTTTTCACACTCTACGTCTCCCGAAGCACTCGGCAATCCTGTCGCGGAGCGACAGGGCCACAAAAACACACAGCCCCTTCCGGCCGGGACTCCTTTTGGCCTCCGCGCCGCAGGATGCGACGTTCTCAGGCGAGCGATCATGGACGATGCGATTCAGCCGTTGCACGCGGTCCCGAAACAACAAGTCACCGAATACCTCGGCCGTCGCGGTATGGCCAGCGAAGTCGTCGAGTGGAAATACTTCGACGAGAGCTTCAATCGCGGCCGCGATCGGGGCTACGTCTGGATGCGCGACGGCGACGTGCAAGGCTTCATCGGTTTGAGTCCGTGGAGCGTGCGTCGCGCCGAAGAGAAGCTAGACATGGTCTGGGGCTGCGACTGGTCCGTCGCCGATCCGAACCTCA
>CAZILR010000800.1:0-3046 GCA_964539995.1 uncultured Planctomyces sp. | reverse complement strand
TTGAACAACACATATCTCGATTACGAACGAATGCTCTGCCCGCAATTCGACTGGGCCTTCACCGCGCTGATCGAAGACTTGGCGTATCGCGGAATGCTCAACGACACGGTCGTCTGCGTACTGAGCGAATTCGGCCGCACCCCCGGCATCAACCCTCGCGGCGGCCGAGACCACCACCCCGGCGTCTGGACAAACTTCATGGCCGGCGGCCCGATCAAAGGCGGCCAAATCATCGGCTCGTCCGACAAGCAAGGAGCACGCCCGCAAAACAACCCGATCGAGCCGCCCCAAATCCTCGCCTCGATCTACCACGCAATGGGCATCGACCTCGAAACCACCATGATGCCCGGCCCCGGCAACAGGCCAATCCGATTGGTCGAAGCGGAGCCGATCGACCAGTTGTTCGGGTAAGGCGAATCGTTCGGATGACCGCTGACCGCGCTTCGACCGCAAGGCGGGCATGCAGTTGCAGTTTGTCGCGGAGCGACGACCGAGGGTAGCCGTGGGCTTCAGCCCACGGTTAGGTAGGAAGGCGTGAATCGTTTCGTCGCGGAGCGACGTTTGATGTTCCCGAAATTCAATTGTCGCTCCGCGACGAACGTTTTCATCGACCCAATGTCCGTGGGTTGAAACCCACGGCTACCATCAAGAGCCGCTCCGCGGCAAACAACACCGATGTTTCAGGACAATGCCGCGATGAAGCGAAGGACTCGTCAACAACGCCAATGTTGGATGCTTCTGGCTGCGGTCGTTGCGTATTCTTCTCCTCAATGGACGTTCGCTCGCCCGCCGGAGATTCGCAACGTCAACGTGCGCGGCTTTCAGATCGGCCAGCCGACGGTCGTGACGATTGATGGCGTCGATTTGCTGCCGGCTCCGAAGCTGTGGCTCAATGCGAACGCGGTCGAGGCAGCAATTGACGACAAGCAGAGCAATGCGAATCGCCTCGTGCTGACCGCGACGTTGCCGAACGAAACAACGCCCGGAGCCGCTCAACTGCGATTGGCCACAAACGAAGGCGTCTCGAACAGCATGACCGTCGCGCTGGATCGGCTGCCGCAGTTGCCGATCTCGGAAACGATCGCCGCACTGCCGGCCAGCTTGCACGGTTCGGTGCCGGGAAGCGGTGTCTCGAAAACATCGTTCACGGGCAAAGCGGGCGACGACGTGTTGATCGAGGTCGAAGCGAAACGCCTCGGCAGCAAACTGCGGCCGGTCGTGCATCTCTATGACGCTCAGCGAGTTCAAGTCGCGTGGGCGTTGCCGTCGCGAACACTCTCCGGAGATTGCCGCATCTCGACCAAGTTGCCGCGCGACGGGCAATACACGATTGAAGTTCACGATCTGCAATACGCTCCGCCGGGAGTCAGCTTCTTTCGGCTGAAGGTCGGTCAGTGGCAGTTCGCCGATCTTGCGTTTCCGCCCGCTGTGAGTCGCGGGCAAGAAATCGCGCTTGAATTGCTGGGCGCGACGGGCGTCGCGAAATTGCCGTTCAAAGCGCCGGCTGACGGCGACGTGATTCCGACCGCATTTCCGAATCCGCAAGCGGCCAGTGGGCTACCGCCGAGCGTATTGCTCAGTTCGATGACCGAGTTGGTTGAGTCCACCGTGGCAGCAGGCGTCCCGCCTGTTGCTTCTCAAGCCAGCAGCACAGGCGAGCCGCTCGTGCCTACGATCCCCGTCGCCATCAGCGGCCGGCTCGATGCGCCTGGGCAACTCGATCAGTACCGATTCGTCGTGACACCTGGAGCCAAGCTGACGTTGGAAGTCTTTGCCGAACGACTTGGTTCGCGTATCGACGCGGTGTTGGAACTCCGCAACAAGGACGGCGGCGTTCTGGCCAGCAACGACGATGGGCCAACGTCGATTGATCCGAGGCTTGAATTCACCGTCCCGGCCGGACTCGACACGCTGATTGTCGTGCTGCGCGACGCGCTCGAAATCGCGAACGAGCAAGCGATTTATCGGCTCGTCGTGACGAACGCTGACAAACCCATGCCCGAAGTCACCGCCACCGCGAAGTCGGACGTCAGCAACATCGCGTCCGGTGAATCGCAAGTGTTCGAGGTCAACGTGTCGCGGCGAGGCTACGACGGCCCGCTGCAATTGTCGCTCGGCCAACTGCCTCCGGGAGTCACCGCGACGGGAACCGAAATCCCAGCCGGAGCCAGCGGCACGCTGCTGACGCTGACCGGCGCGGGTGACGCGGCGAGCCAACTCGTCACGTCGTTGACGTTGAAGTCGCCGGACGGCGCGGTCACCGCGAGAGTCCGCACCGACGCGCCCGCCGATGATCGCACGCCGGTTTGGCTGCGTGAGCAATTCGCGATCGCGGCGACTCCGAAATCAGCAACGCCGTTTCAAGTCGCGTGGGCCGACGCTCAGCCGATGACGCAACTGGCGCTGATGAGCAAACCCGCGATCCCGGTGAAGTTCGTTCGTCCGCCCGGAATGCTCGGGCCGATCCGACTTAGCTTCGTCACGTCGCAGCTCGAACCGCGAGTCAACAACCAGCCGAACCTCATCCTCGCGCTGCGACCGGAGCGAGTTATCGAAGTCCCCGTCGATCCACCTGTGCAAGCCGCGATCACGGCGTTGAACGCGCTCATCACGCAACTGGCCGAAGCGGTCAAACAAGCGGCCGTCGCTCAAGGTGATGCCAAGATCGCCGCTGATGCGAAGGTCGCCGATCTCACCACCAAGAAGACCGCTGCTGAAGTCGCCGTCCGCGATGCCGAAGCGAAAGCGCCGTCCACCAGCGAGCTCGCGCTCGTCATCCCGTCCGTGCTGCCGGAGAGTTCGTGCGACATCGTTATCAAGGCCGAGCTGCTCAATCCCGAACGCAACGTCGTCTTGAGAACGGCTTACTCGATCGTGCGCCGGCTGCCGGTCCTCAACCCAATTGCCGTGAAGCTGAGCGGCCCAACGACCATCGAACAAACGCTCGACCCCAAAGCGGGAGCCATCGTGAAGCTGACCGGCAAGATCGAACGCCTCGCTGGTTTCAAAGGAGACGTGAACCTGACGCTCACCGGCCAGCCCGGCG
>CAZILR010000799.1:861-3049 GCA_964539995.1 uncultured Planctomyces sp. | reverse complement strand
CTGCTCATTGTGTCGTCTGCGGTTGTGGAGACTTGTGGCGGCAGAAGGATTTCCCGCAGCGGCTGGGCATCCTGATGGTCGGCACCGGAGCGTTGCTGAGCACGATTTTCTGGTGGTTCATGATGCCGGCCTGGGCGATCGGCGTGTTGCTCGTGTTCGCGTTGGTCGATGGGGTGCTTTACACTCTGATGCGTGACGTGCTGGTGTGTTATCGGTGCAAGACTCGGCATCGGCACGCACCGCTCGACGGCCGTCACGAGCGGTTCAACCTCGAAACGCACGAACGGTATCGGCAAGAGGCGATCCGGCTTGAAGCCGGAAACTCGAAGCTCGAAACTCGAAACTCGAAAGCCGAAAGATAGACAACCAAGTTTCTTCCTTCGAGTTTCGGGCTTCCCGCAGGAACTCATGCACGAACAACGGCAGCGAATCGTTGAAGATCTGTCGGGCGTGTTTGCGGGCGAACTGGCCGTGGACTCGCTCTCGGTCGCGATGTTTGCCAGCGATGCCAGTTGGTATCAGATCGAACCGCTGGGGGTCGCATTTCCCAAAGACCGTGACGATGTCATCGCGCTGGCCAAGTACGCGGCTGAGAAAAAGATTCCTCTGGTCCCGCGCGGAGCGGGTTCCAGCGTGACCGGCGGAGCCTTGGGACGCGGGTTGATCGTTGATTGCTCGCGACATCTCACGAAGATCGAGCAGATCGGCCCCGATACTGTGCGAGTTCAAGCCGGCGTGGTGCTCGATGAGTTGAACCGCGTGCTGCGCGAACAAGGCCGTTACTTTCCGCCCGATCCCTCGAATCCGGCGGTCACGACAATCGGCAGCATGTTGGCGACTGACGCGGCCGGGGCACGTTCGATGCGAGTTGGTTCCACGCGCGACCACGTCCGTTCGATTGAGGTCGTGCTACCCGGAGGCCAGTGCGTCGAACTCGGCAACGAACCGCTCGAAGCGGCCGTTGCGGCCAGAGAGATCGGCAAGCCTGCGGTCGAGTCTTTGTTGAGCGATCCCTTGGGGGCAGTGACTGACGGAGTGACCGCGCTGGCGGCGACATTGCTGGGAGGCAGCGATGCCGGCCTGAAGCCGACCGAGGCGGAGGTCCGACAAGGGCTCGTCAGCCGTTTGGCCCGCATCTTGTCGGAAAACGAAAACCTCATTCGCGAGAAGCAACCGCCGATCCCTCGAAACTGTTCGGGATACTTTCTGCGCGGCGTGTTGTCGCGGACGCATCTTCACGCTGCGCGATTGTTGGTCGGCTCCGAAGGGACGCTCGGACTGTTCACGGCGGCGACCTTGCATACGGCTCCGTTACCGACCGGTCGTGGTGTCGCGTTGTTGTTGTTCGCCAGTTTGGAAGCGGCCGTCGATGCAGTTCATGCTTTGAGCGATCAGCTTCCCAGCGCGTGCGATTTGCTTGACCGGCGACTGTTGACGCTGGCTCGCGAAGCGGATGCCTTCTTCACGCACATCATTCCGGCGACCGCTGAAGCGGCGTTGATCGTCGAGCAGACTGGCTTCAGCGAGACTCAAGCTCGCGACCGCATTCGTTTCGCGGTCGAGACGGCCCAGCGTTTCGAGGGGCGCTTGGCAGCGGACGCTTACGACTATGACTCGGCGGAATTGCTCTGGTCGCTGCCGCGCAAAGTCGTGCCGCACCTGAATCGCGTGAAGGGAGCGATCCGGCCGCAGCCGTTTGTCGAGGCCCTCGCGGTCCCGCCGGAAAATCTGCGTGAGTTTCTCGGCCGTATGCAGCGTGTGCTCCAAAAGCACGAGGTCATCGCGTCGTTGTACTCGCACGCGGCGGCCGGTCAGATTCACCTGCGGCCGTTTCTTCCGAACCCCACTCCCGCCGACGGTCCGCGCATCGAGGCGCTTGCCCGCGACTTGTATCAATCGGTGTTCGAGGTCGGCGGCACGATCAGTGGAGAACATGGCGACGGTTTGTCTCGCACGAGTTTTCTCCGTTCGCAGTACGGCCCGCTGTACCGAGTCTTCCAGCAAGTCAAAGAGATCTTCGATCCGCTGCACTTGATGAACCCCGGCAAGAAAGTCAGCGACGATCCACACCTGACGGTCAAGAATCTGCGACCTGCTCCAATGTGGACGGGGTCAGGAGACCCGCGCCCAGCGCTCGGCGCGGCTCACTCCGCGCTCGGCGCGGGTCTCCTGCCCCCGCCGCCGGTCG
>CAZILR010000799.1:0-851 GCA_964539995.1 uncultured Planctomyces sp. | reverse complement strand
GGGGGGGGGGGGGGGCGGCCCCCCCCCCCCGCGGGGGGGGGGGGCGCCCGCGGGGGGGGGGGGGGGCCCCCCCCCCCCCGCCGCCGGTCGTGCCGTTGCAATTGAAGTGGACATCGGAGGAACTGCTGACTCAGGCGGCTGCGTGCAACGGCTGCGGGATGTGTCGGTCGCAGTCGCCCGACTTGCGGATGTGCCCGTTTTTCCGAGCGGATTCGACGGAAGAAGCCTCGCCGCGATCCAAGGCCAACATCGTCCGCAACTTTGTGTCGGGGCATGTGTCGCCGCAAGATTTTTCGTCGTCGGCGATGAAGCGGATCGCGGACCTCTGCTTCAACTGCAAGCAATGCGAACTCGAATGCCCGGCGAACGTCAACATCCCGCAGATGATGATTGAAGCCAAAGCCGCCAATGTCGCCGAGCACGGCCTCGACCGCGCGCACTGGCTGCTCTCGCGAGCACACTCGTTCGGCGCGATTGGCTGCACGCTGAGTTGGTTCGTGAATTGGGGACTCAACAACGCGACAGTGCGTTGGCTGCTGGAACGGTTTGTCGGCATTCATCGAGATCGGAAGCTGCCGCTGTTCGCTCGCAAGCCGCTGTTGGATTCGGTTCCGCGTGAGCTGACCGACTTCCCGGAGGGACTCAGCAAGGACAAACCGGTCGTGTACTTCGTCGATCACTTCGCGAACTATCACGACCCGGAACTCGGCCGAGCGTTTCTGGCGATCCTCGCTCACAACGGAGTGCGCGTGCATGTGCCGGAGGATCAAACCGTCTCCGGCATGGCGATGATCTCGGCCGGTGATCTTGATGCCGCTCGCAAGGTGGCCGAACAAAACGTGCGTGAGTTG
>CAZILR010000798.1:0-3058 GCA_964539995.1 uncultured Planctomyces sp. | reverse complement strand
GGCAGGAAGATGCGATAGACACCTTCGGCTGCGCCCTTGTTGATCGGCTTGTTCTCGACCTGAGCGTTCTGCGGCGTGCCGACAAACGTCAGCGTCACGTTCTCATCGAAGCCGTTTCGCTTGACGAGTTTTACTGGGACGAGGATTTGCCGGTTGTGATTGGCTTCCACTCGGAAGACATCGGTGCTGACTTGGAATGGATACGCTTCAGGAGTGATCGCCAGGCAGAGGTCGCGCGAGAGTCGAGAAATTGGTCCGGCTACAGCAGCGTTGCCGTCCCAAACCGTCGTGGCAGCTCGGCCGACATGGGCGACTTCGCGGGCCGCCGCTTTTTGAGCTGCGATGGCGGCGGTCACCGCCGCGTTTGCGTCCGCGATTTTCTTCTCGGCGGCGGCTTGGGCGTCCGTCGCGGCTTTGATCTTCGCGACCGCCTGGTCGTGTTCCGTGACGGCTTTGGTCTTGGCTTGCTCGGTGGTCTTGAGAATGTTTGCAGTGTCGGTCGCCGCTTTGTCGGCGACAGTTTTTTCTTGGACTGCGGCTTTCGCGGCGGCGTCGGCGTCGGTCACGGCTTTCTCCGCAGCGGCGACGGCATTCTTAAGGTCTTGGTTGTCCTTGTTCTTGTCGAGTTCGACCTTGGCAGCCGCGAGTTTGTCCGTCGCGGCCTTGTGAGCCGCTGCCGTGTCGGTCGCTTTCTTGTCGGAAACAACTTTCGCGTCGGCGGCCTTCTTGGCGACGTCGGCATCCGCCGTGAACTTCGTTTCGGCAGCTTGTCGAGTGGCCAGGAATTTCTTCTCGTCTTCGGCCGCTTTCGCGGCGTCCTGCTGAGTTTTCGGCAACGCATCGACCGCCGGTTTCACGGCTGCCTTCGCATCCGCGACGGCCTTGACCTTCGCGTTGTCCTCAATGCGAGCCTTCGCCACGACCTTCGCGAATCCGAACGTCCCGTCGGCAGCGTCCTCGGTTGCGGAGAAGACGATCGTTGAGTTCGTCTGGCCGGGGCCGATGCTCGTCCCTTTGCAGGTGATGCCCGGTGGCAAGTTCTCGACCGTGACGTCGATCGCGCCGTTGAAACCGTCGCGGCGAAACGCGATGACTCGGCAAGAAAAGTTCTCACCTTTGCGGAGGTTCGCGGGGTAGGTGGCGGCGGTCGTGTTGTTGTCCGCCAGCGGAGCTTCCGGCAGCACGACGACCTTGAAGTCGGGGGCCTCTTTCCGAATCGCCAGCCGATAGACCATTCGCGCATCGCCGCGCGATTCGTAGTAGCGGTCGCGGATCGTCAGTCGATACGTCCCATCGGCTGGCACGACGAACTGAAACGCCGGGTCGTCGCTGAGCGTCTCGAAGACGTTTGGAATCAAGTTCGTACCGGTGTCGTCTTGAGCCGTGATCCGTTGGACGGTTTCCACGCCTTTGTCGTCCTTGGTGATTCGGTCGAGCGTGATGTACGGAACGGCCAGCGAGCCCTGGCGGTCGCCGAATGCTTCGATCCAATAGGACTCTTGAGCCTTCGCGTCGAACGTGAAGAAGTCCACGTCACCGCGCGCCTGAAACTGTCCGGCGACTTCGGTTGGGACCGTGAGTTTGTTGGCTTGAGCCGGAGCGTCGTTCGGTTCCTGTTCGAGACCGACCGGTGCTGAGGCCACGAACAGTGTCATCGGATTCGCGTTGCCGGCCGGAGTGTTCCAGACATAGCTGAAGGCATCGACCCCGCCTTGGATCGCTCCGAGATTGTCGGCGGCTTGCGTGTTTTCGACATCACCCGGCACCGTGACGGAGACCGCGACTTTTTCAAGCGGGCGGCCATCGACGCTGACTCCGGCCGGTTGTCCGCCCGGCAAGTTGCGGCCGAAGAGCGTGATCTGCGTGTTGGCTCCGGCTGGCCCCGCGGATGGCAACGCGAAGTCGATGTACGGTCCCGTTGTGATCGTCAGCCGATAGAAGTGATCGACGCTGCCGCCGTAAACATGGTCGATGACTCGCACGAAGTAGTCGCCATCGGCCGGGAGCGTCACGTCCAGCACCGTGTCACGTTTCGCCGTGCCACGAGCGGATGCCAAGCGACGTCCGATTTGAACCGCTTGAGGACTTGGGGCAGCGGGTGCTCCGGCAGCGGCTGGCGGAATGACGCCAGTGGCATCATAGAGTTCGACAACGGGCTTGAGCTTGGAGTCGATCCGGCCGGACTGACAAACAGAGACGATCCGCTGTCCCGCCTTGCCGGTGAATTTGAAGTAGTCGTAGGCATTGCCGTCGGTGCGACCGCTGACCGTGGAGTTCAATTCGACCGGCGTGGCCTGTTCGCGAGCGTTGTTCGGCTCGACTTCGCTGATCTCTTTGCGAGAGCCGACCACAAAGCTGCGCGGATTGCTGACTCCGAACCGGCCGCCGAAGCGGACCTCGTAGATGCCATCTGGCACTCCGGCCGCGACGTTGACGACGAACGTATTGGCGATCGGAGTTTTCACACCGTTTGCATCCGTGACTTTCTGCGCGGCGGTGATTCCCGGATGATTGAAAATCAACCGATTGGCTTCATCCATCTCGACGCCGTTGGCGATCGCGATGTCGGTGGCGACGCCGACCTGTGCTCCGGGCGGAAACACCGAGAACAACTTCGCCTGCGGAAGCTGAGCGAACGCGGATGTCGATCCGAACCAAGTTGATCCGATCAAGGCCGTGGCGGCAACGAGCGCGAATGTGCGAGTCATGGCTACTCTCATCGTGGAAAGACGGAATTCAGGAAGGCAGAATCAACGGCGAATCAAAGTGATGAGCTCGGAGACCGGAGAACTGATTCGTCCGAACCAACGGGCCAGTGGTGGAATGAACCGATGCACGAAAACCAAGACTGGCAAGAGCACGATCAACAGCACAAACATGGCAGGAACGACCCACCAAAAACAGACGGCCAGCACGATGGTTTGCGCAAACACGATTGATTCCAACCACGACACTCGTGATTCAAGTTGCTCAATTTTGTCAGCACGACTTTCGTCAATCGACATCTTGCGTCTCACTTGAACCAGCAAAAATCAGAGGAACGGAAGCCAGGGAATGA
>CAZILR010000797.1:0-3058 GCA_964539995.1 uncultured Planctomyces sp. | reverse complement strand
CGGCGAGAACGGGGCGGGCAAAACGACTTCGCTGAAGATTCTGCTGGGCCTGTGCAATCCCGATCGGGGCGAAGCGGAAGTGCTCGGCCTCAGCAGCCAGCGGCAGGGTCGCGAGATTCGCCGCCGAGTGGGTTACGTCCCGGATCGGCCGCAGATGTACGGCTGGATGACGGTCGATGAAGCCGGCTGGTTCGCGGCGGGCTTTCACGGACCGAACACCTACTCGCAGTTCGGCAAACTGGTGCAACGGTTTGAACTCTCGCCGAAGCAGAAGCTGAAGACGTTGTCGAAAGGACAACTCGCAAAAGTGTCGCTGGCGGTCTCGATGGCTCACGAGCCAGAGTTGCTGATCCTCGACGAGCCAACGTCGGGACTCGACCCGATCGTGCGTCGCGATTTCCTGTCGAGCATGTCCGACGTCGCCGCCGAAGGCCGCACGGTGCTGTTGTCGAGCCATCAAATTCACGAAGTCGAACGAGTTGCCGACATCGTGGCGATCCTGCGACACGGCAAACTGGTCGTCAGCGAACGGCTCGACGATCTGAAGCAATCGGTGCGAGAGATCACGCTGACTCTGCCGAGCGGCTCGCCCGATCCCGCCGAACTGCCGGGCAAGTTGATCAGCCAACAGCGGATCGGCCAGCAATGGCGAGCACTCGTCCGCGACGTGAACGCCGACGATCTCTTGAGTCTGCAAGCCCGCGCCGATTTCGCTCGCGTTGACGTGCGTGTGCCGTCGCTGGAAGAAATCTTCGTCGGCTACCTGCACCCCGACAAAGTGCCGGGAGCGGGCGGAACGTGGACGCCAGCAGATGAATCCGTCGGACAGGTTGTGAGCGGTGAGGCCATGCCATGAACACGACACTGCTGCACCGTTTGGTTTGGAAAGAACTCCGCTCGTTGCGAGCCTTGTGGCTGACGTTGTTGGCCGCCGCGATTGTGTTGCAGCTTGGCCCAACCGGGTTTTTTGTGTTTTGGCGCGATAAGGGGCAATGGCTGTGCTGTGTGATGCTCGTGATTCCGACGATCTACGCTCTGGCGAGTGCGTCGCTCACGTTTGCCGGCGAGAGAGAAGAGGGGACCGATCAGCTTTTGTGTCGGCTTGCCACGCCACCGTGGATGCTGCTCGGAGTCAAATTCGGTTTGAGCGTGCTCACGACGGCGGCGCTCTTCGGAGTTCTGGCTTCGTGGACCATGTTGCTGTTGAAGCTGGTGGATCGATCAGGTCATTCGTGGAGTGAATTGACCGGCGATCTTCCGAAGCACTGCATCGCGGCATTGGCTTGGACAACGGGTCTGCTGTCGTTTGGCCTGTTCTTCTCGTTGCTATTTCGCCGAGTGCTGCCGTGTCTGGTGGCGACGGCAGTCGCGGCGGGGTTGTTGCCGCTGGCCACGACGGGATTCTTGGATCTCATCCTGCCGAACACCGGGGCGTCGTGGGACTGGCTGGATTGGACGTTGCGTCTGGGCGTTGTCCCGGTGCTGACTCTGGTGGTCAGTGCCTGGTTCGTCGGGACTTGGGACGAGAATCGTTGGCCGAGACTCTTGGAGCGGCTACTGGACGCTTGGCGGAACTCGACGATGTCGCGCGACCGCCTGAATCCCGCGAGCGGGCTTGTTGGTTGGCTTGGCCGCCGTTGCCAGTCGCTGTTGCGTCCGTTCGGGTTGTTTCTACCGGATGGCGATTTGTCGGCGTGCCGGCGTGAAGTTCGGCGATGGCTCTGGTTGGAACGGCGGCAGGTTTGGCGAGTGATGCTCTTCGTGTCAGTGGCGTTTGGAATCTACGTCGCAGGGCAGCACTTCGTGGTTCGATGGGGTTCCCAATTGGTGACGAGGGAGTTCCCATTCGTGATGGCGTTCGTGGCGTTTCTGTTCGGAGTGATGTCGTTTCAAGCTCTGCAATCGGGGCAGCGATTTCGGGATTTCGCAGGTCACGGAGCGTCTCCGGCAACCCTGTGGGTCATCAAGCAAGCGGTTTGGTTCTCGGCGATGCTGCTGACGACCGGCGTTCTGACGCTGTTCGTCGTCGTGGTGGACGATCTCCGGCAATTCGAGTTCTGGCCAGCGTTCTATTCCGGCGAGGTCGAAGAACTCTGGCGGCCCTTGGGATTCGGAATGAACTGGAAGTACCAACTCGAATGGATTCCTGAGTCACATTGGCTCCGGGTAAGTTCTTGGAGTTTGCTGGGCAACGTGGTGCTGGCGTTGGGACTTTCCTTCGGAGTGGGACAACTCGTGTCGCTGCTGATCGGTCGCGCGGTGACGGCGGCGACGGTCGGTTTCATGCTGGCCGGCGTTGCGTTCGCGTGGCAACAGTTGACCGCCTCGATGGCGGTCCCTTCGGGACTGGCGGTGTTGCCGCTGATCGTTGGACTGCTCGCTGCGTCCGCCGTGCGGATGGCCGACTGGCTGGAGGAACGCAATTCCATTCGTGGCTGGCTGCGAGTTCTCGCTGCGTGCTTCATCCCGTCGTTGGTGACGTTGATCGGCACGCCCATTTATCGAGTGTTGGAAATTCCGACCGGCTCGCACGGTGAGGTCGCGCGGCCGGAATCGAATGCGAAGCGAGTGGCTGAATGGTGGCTGCGCATGGCCGAGTCGATCGAGGGAGAATCGGTCTTCGTTTCCAAAAGCATGGTCCCGGCATCCGACGGCGGCGAGCCAGTGGAGGTCGAAAGTGAGCGGACGCCGCGAGATTTTTACGAGGTCCGAACCGATCTTGTGGCTTGGAACACGCTGAAGAATCGCGATTGGCTGGGTAAGAATGCCGATCGTGTGACCGAGATGCTGCGGTTGGCTCCGCACATGGAGAACTGTGCCTTCGACAACGAACTCTTTGAGAGTTCCTCCGGGGCAGCCAGCTACCGATTTCGACGGCTCAGCCAAGTGGCAGTCCTTTTGAAGATGGCGTCCGAGTCCGCGATCTCCGAGGGGAAGTTGGACGAAGGCTTGCTGCCGTTGCTGGTGCTGCTGCGGCTCAGCGAACACATGCAGCAGAACGCTCAGTGGCGACAGGTTGGGGAAGGCGAGCAGTTGGAGGAGACGGCTTGGACTCTTT
>CAZILR010000796.1:2573-3065 GCA_964539995.1 uncultured Planctomyces sp. | reverse complement strand
GCGGCGCACCGATTCCGGTCGAACCACGACCGGACGGCACGTTTGTGATCTCCGACAAGAACTTGCCAACGCCGACCAGTCCGTGGCGACGCTCGCTGTATCTGCTCGCACGACGCAATTATCACCCGACAATTCTCTCGGTCTTCGATCAACCGAATCTCACCACAAACTGTACGGGACGCGAGTCTTCGGCGGTTGTGTTGCAGTCACTGACGATGCTCAATGATCGCTTCGTGCTAGAGCACGCCGAACATCTTGCCACGCGTGTGACTGCTGCGGCAGGTTCGGATGTGGCGAAGCAAATCGACCTCGCGTTTCGTATCACGCTCGGCCGACCGCCACGCGATTCGGAACAAGCGGATTGCGCGGCCGCGTTTGCCAAGTTCGCGAAGCAGGAGTCCGAGGAAAAAGCCTTGATCCAGTTGTGTCACACGCTGCTCAACACGAGCGAGTTTTTGTATGTCCCGTAATGCAGTCGATCGAAATCGTGAT
>CAZILR010000796.1:0-2563 GCA_964539995.1 uncultured Planctomyces sp. | reverse complement strand
GTTGGCCCGTTACGGCCGGCGACCAAAGGCTTGCGCCGTTCGGTGGCCCCCCCGCGCCGGGGGCCGCCAAGGCTCCCACGACTCTCACGCGCCGGCAAATGCTGGCCGCTTCGGGCTTGGGATTCGGCATGCTCGCGCTGCGCGGGCTCGCGGCGGAACGAACATCCAGCCTCGCACCACAGCAGCCGCACGCTGAACCGCGAGCGAAGGCGGTCGTGATGCTCGTGCAAAACGGCGGGCCGAGTCAGATGGATTTGCTCGACCCCAAGCCGGAACTTACGAAGCGTGGCGGCCAGACGATGTCGGTCGAGACGTTTCAGATGGGGAACTCCGACAAGCTCATGGCCTCACCGCTGGCGTTCCGCCACTACGGCGAGAGCGGTCTGGAGATGTCCACGCTGCTGCCGCATCTCGGATCGCTGGCGGACGATCTGTGCTTGGTGCGGTCGATGTACTCGGAGCACAACAACCACACCGAAGCGTTGGTGATGCTCAACACGGGGAAAATTTTTCCGGGGCGGCCCGCGCTCGGTTCGTGGGTCAGCTACGGCCTGGGGACCGAGAATCGCAGCCTGCCCGCGTACATCGTGCTCCGCGATCCGGAGGGCTACAACACGAGCGGCACCTTGCTCTGGCAGAACGGTTGGTTGCCGGCCATGTATCGCGGGACCGAAGTCTCGTCGCAGGGAACGCCGGTCCTCAACTTGCAACCCGCGACGCCGATCGCGCCGGCGGTGCAGCGCGAGAAACTCGACCTGCTCGCGAAGCTCAATGAAGAGCATCGGCGGCAGTTTCCGTTCGACCACGAGTTGGAGACGCGCATCCGCAATTACGAACTCGCCGCGCGCATGCAGCTCGCGGCCGGCGAGTTGCTCGACTTGTCGAAGGAGTCCGCCGACACGCGCACGCTGTACGGGCTCGATGATCCGGAAACGGCCAGTTACGGACTGCGCTGCTTGATGGCTCGGCGGCTGATCGAGAACGGCGTGCGCTTCGTGCAGGTCTTCCCGCCCGTCAAGCCGCAGTTCCAACCGTGGGACGCGCACACCAACACGATGACCGAGAACGAAGCGATCTGCCGCAAGTGCGATCTTCCGTCGGCGGGCTTGATCCGTGATCTCCGGCAGCGCGGCTTGCTCGACAGCACCATCGTGCTCTGGTCGGGCGAGTTCGGTCGGCTCCCCGTCTCTCAAAATGGCAAGGGCCGCGACCACAACCGCAACGCCTTCACCGCAATCCTCGCCGGCGGCGGCTTCAAGCCGGGCCACGCTCACGGCGCGACCGACGAGGTCGGCTACCGGGCGGCCGAGAACCGAGTCGGCGTCCCCGACCTGCACGCGACAATCCTGCACCAACTCGGCCTCGACCACGACCGCCTGACGTATCCGTATCACGGCAACGACGAAACTCTGACCGACTCGCGAGTCACCGAGGCCCGCGTGGTGACGGAGCTCTTGGCCTGAAGTGGAAGCGATTTCCATTCGGCTTGACGAGAGGTCGCTGCCCGTAATTCTCGACTCGCTTCGACAATGCGGATGCGGCAACTCGGCGAACGCGAAAGACACGCTCACCGATGCGGAGCGCGATGAGTATTTGGCACTCGTCAGCTTCTGGAAGAGCCGGACTTTGGAGAAAGCCGAAGCGGACGTCGCATTGCAGCGGCTCAAAGAAGCCGTTCCCGATTTGGTGATTGCGCCGTGAGTCTCGCATTGGAATCGCTTCGCAGCGCCGTCATTCAGCGAGCCGGAGAACGGTGCGAATACTGCCTGTTGACCGGTCGGTTTCAGGTCGGCGGCTTTGAGTTGGATCACAATCATCCGCTCAGCCGGGCCAACGACGCTGGACAACCTGGCCTGCGTGTGTTCGGTCTGCAACGGCTGCAAACTGAATCACGTTGACGGGCAAGACCCACTCACCGGAGAAATCGTGTCGTTGTTCAGTCCCTGCACGACGACAAACATTCCACGATTCCAAATCCGCTACGTCGAACTTTTGCTTCGCTCCGTTTACCACGCTCGGCCAGTTGTTTTGAAGCCTTCTTGCTGAGTTCTGGATCAGTATTCGTTCTCTTCTTCGCCGGCGGATTCGAACGAGCGGAAGGTGGACTTCGCGACTTGTCGGACTTTGCGTTCGGCGACTTCTTGGCTGAGCTTTGCGATGGCTTCGGCGACGGGCATGACGCCGAGATCGCCGTCGATGCGGTCGCGCAGGGCGACGGAATCGGCGGCGGCTTCCTTCTCGCCAACGACCAGCATGTACGGGATCAACTGAAGCTGAGCCTCGCGGACCTTCGCGTTGACTCGGCTGCTGTTGTAGTCCGTTGTCACGCGGAAGCCCGCTTCGCGGAAGCGGCGTTCGACGGCTTGAGCGTAGTCGTTCGCCTTATCGCTGATCGGCAGGACGCGGACCTGTTCGGGGGCGAGCCAGAGCGGGAAGGCTCCGGCGAAGTGTTCGATCAACATGCCGGTGAAGCGTTCCATCGAGCCGAACGGGGCGCGGTGGATCATCACCGGACGATGCGGCTTGTTGTCCGCTCCGATGTATTCCAGTTTGAAGCGTTCCG
>CAZILR010000795.1:0-3067 GCA_964539995.1 uncultured Planctomyces sp. | reverse complement strand
ATTTCAACTCCGGTTGCCCGGCCATCTTCGAGCGATACGTTTTGATGTTTCGACGGCGGCGTGCACCTTCATCGTCGTCACTCGTGACATCTCCCACTCGCGAATGCCGCTGCTTCCGGCGTTCATCGCGCGACTCCATCAAGCCACCCGGATGCGCCTTGCCTCCTTTTCCGGGGATGCCCTTCTTGTCCCCATCGTCGTCGATCTGAACGCCGCGCTTTTTGGGGCCACCAGCGACCGGATGCCCCTTGTCTCCCTTCACCACTTGACTGACTCGGCCTGCCAATGGGCCAGCCGCGTCAAAATTTTCCGCCGTAATCTTGATGTCGGGACGCTGGGCCTTGCCTTCGTCCTTCTTTGGCTTCAGGACCGGAGCATCTGGAATGGCCGCCAACTGCGGAAGGTTTGGTTTGCTTTTACGAACCGTGCCAGTGGCTCGCATGTCACCAGTCGAACCGATTGGACGCATCTCTCGCGGACGCGAGGTTGAGCCGTGCGGACTAATGTAGTCCTCACGGCGCATCGCGGCCTTACCATCATCCACGATTTCAGGCGGTGGTGGCTCTGGAGGAATAACATCCGCCACGACCAACGGCGGAGCCACCTCGCTTGGCGGAGCCGTCGTGACTTCAGGAGCACTTGGCACCGACGATTCAACGGCGGGCGGCGCGAGCGCGACTGGCTGCGGTTCCAACTCTCGTGCCGGCTTCGGCGGCCGGACGATGGGAGCCATCGGCCGCACTGGCATCGATTTGATTGGCCGCGCCTTGGCAGCCACATCGTTCACGACATCGTCGCGGGTGATCGCCTTCTTTTCGGGAGCGGGCTTGGACGTCTTAGTCTTGAGATATTCCAACACGACGTCGCGCTCGGCTGGCGAAATGCTCGCCAACGCCGACGCTTTCACGGGGACTCCAGCATCGTTCGCATGCTGGATCAGGACTTTGCTGTCCATCCCCAATTCTTTCGCCAAGGCAAAGATTCGAACCTTGAGCGTTTTGTCCTCGGCCAGTTGTTCGGTCAAAGGATTCCTCGGTGTTGGAAAGACGAAGGACACGAGGCCACACGCGAGACGTCTCTCGCGTGGAGCGGCGATCAAACAGGTTGTGCTCCTGTCGCTTCATTATTCAGCGACCTGAGCGGTAGGTTCAGATTCCGTACTGAGAGTTGGTTCGGCTTCCGCTGCGGGCGGCGTGGACTCCGCCTCAGCCACCGCTTCGGCTTCCTCCGCTGGAGCGGCTTCTTCGGGTGACGGTGAGTCTTCCTTCGGAGGCGCTTCCGCTGCGGTGCGCGCGTCGATTTCTCGTTGCAACTTCATTTCCGCTTTGCGGCGGTTGTCTTCGATTTCTTGCTTTTCGCTTTCGACGTCGGCATAGGCGACGATCTCTTCCACTTGCTCCGAGTTCAGGCCGCTCATCTCTTCCAGTTGATCTGGTTCGATGACGGACAAGTCGTAGAAGCTGAAGAAGCCTTGCGACACCAAGCTCTCGGCCAATTCCTCCGTGATGTGCGGCACTTGCGAGAACGCCGCGACCGACTTCTCCAACTGCTCGTTCAGTTCATCGCGAGTCATCACTTCGATGTCCCAGCCGACGAGCTTCGAGGCCAGTCGCACGTTCTGCCCGCGCTTCCCGATCGCCAGCGAAAGCTGATCTTCACGCACTAGGACGATAACTCGGCCAAGCATCGGGCACAGAATCACGTCTTCAACTTCTGACGGCTGCATCGCGTTCGGCACGAGCACTTGCAACGAGTCGTTCCAGCGCACGATGTCGATCCGCTCGCCCGCCAGTTCATCGACGATGTTCTTGATGCGCGCCCCGCGCACGCCGACGCAGGCACCGACGCAATCAATCTTCGTGTCGGAACAGGAGACCGCGACCTTCGAGCGATAGCCCGCCTCGCGAGCCAGTGACCGAACTTCGATGATCCCTTCGGCGACTTCCGGGATTTCCGTTTTGAACAGTTCCAGCACGAGGTCGGGATGCGTGCGCGACAGGATGATCTTCACGCGACTGCCCGCTTTGCGAACCTCGATCACGACGGCCCGGATCCGCTCGTTCATGCGATGCGATTCGCCGGGGATCTGTTCACTCTTCGGGAGGAAGCCGTCGATCTTGCCGAGGGTGACGAGCGCCGACCCGCCTTCAAATCGCGTGATCGTGCCAGTGACGAGCTGTCCTTTGAGGTCTTCGTATTCGTCGAAGATCGAATCGCGTTCCGCCTCGCGGATGCGTTGCATCAGCACTTGCTTGGCGGTCTGCGACGAGATGCGTCCCAGAATCTCGCCGAGCATGTCCGGTTCAATATCTTTGCCGTCGCACAGGACGGATGGTTTGCCGCTGACTTGATCGATGGCGACTGTGACTGCGAAGTCTTCGCCGTAATGCTTTTTCGCCGCCGACAAAATCGCCTGTTCCAACGCCTCGAAGACGATGGACTTGTCGATATTTCGGTCGCGATGCAAAGCATCGACGAATCGTAGGACGTCCGCCCCGTTCATACTTTTCCTTTCGTCGAGGCTGGGTGAGGGCACCCTCGACTACGGACTGACTTGGCACTCAACTGACTTAATACTTTGCCTCGGTCCAAAAACTGTCCCGAAACAAAAAAAGCGGGCACGAGACCCACTTCTCTCTCCGCTGCCGCGAGCGACAACGGACTCAGCCACGAAGGCCAGCCATCGAAAGACGAAGCCAAGAAATCCTGGCGAACGTCCCTGAACCGACACGTCTAATTCATCGACGACCTCACGCGAAATCACGCGGTGCTGCCAAAATCCAGAACAGTGTCGAGGTGTCCAAAGTCGCTTGCGAGACGACCTTCGACGGCCTAAACGCCCCCATCCTGCTGAGCGGGGCGGTGACATTACTTTTGGCCACTCACAGTGTCAAGGAGCACGCCGCAGCCGTGATCTGCCTCACGAACGACGAGACGGGCATCCCGCAGACCGCCGACGAGCGGCTCGAGGTGTGCCGGCGGCTCGTCGACCTCGTCCACGGGGAGTACGAGATCCCCATGGAGGACATCGTGATCGACCCCCTCGCGATGACCGTCGGCGCCGACC
>CAZILR010000794.1:0-3069 GCA_964539995.1 uncultured Planctomyces sp. | reverse complement strand
TTCGGTGACCGAGGCCCAAGGGATCAAATTGCCGGCAACCGTTTGCGGCTGCTTCGAGAAGGCGGAGGACTTGGACTTTTTCAAGTTCAAAGTCGAAGCCGGGCAGTCGCTCGTGTTTCATGTCCGTTCGCAGCGGTTGCAAGATCGGATTCATGACCTGCAGGCGCACAGCGATCCGATTCTGACGATTCGCAACGCTCAGGGTTCGACGATCGCGGCGGCGGACAACGTGTTTCACGGCGATCCGTTCCTGTGCCATCGCTTCGAGCAGGCCGGTGAGTACCTGCTGGAGATGCGCGACGTGCGCTACAACGGCAACCAGTATTGGGAATACGCCGTCGAGATTCACTCACGGCCGTTCGTGCGGTCGGTGTTTCCGCTGGCGATCGCGGCGAGCAAAGAGACCAAGCTCACGGCCATCGGATCGCAACTTGCGGCCAGTGGGGCAGGTTTCCAACCTGCCCTGGAACTGACGCTGCCGGCCGGGCACGTTGAAAACGTGCCCCACGGGGTCAATCGGTTGCGATTGCCGTTCGCCGATCGGCCGAGCAATCCGGTTGCGACATACGTCACGGGGTTGCCGATCGTCATGGAGTCGGCCGACGACAACAACGACGCTGTGAAAACCCTCGGTGATCCGAAATCGGAAATCGGAAATCTCAAATCTCAAATTCCGATCCCTTGCGTCATCAACGGCCGCATCGAAGCTCCCGGCGATGTCGATTGTTTCGTCTTCGAGGCGAAGAAGGACGACAAGCTCTCGTTCGAGGTCAAGGCGCGGCGGCTGCAATCGGAACTCGACTCGACGATCCGCATTGTCAACGACAAGGGAGCGACGCTGGCCGAGAACGACGATCTGCGGCTGGGTAAACGCGGATCGCAGGATTCGTGGATCGAGACCTGGACCGCTCCGGCCGATGGCAAGTACGTCGTCGAGATTCGGGACATGCACTTGCGCGGCGGTGACACCTTCGTATACGCCATCGAATGCACTCAGGCCCGACCGTACTTCAATCTCTACGCCGACACCGACAAGACGAATCTGTCGCCCAGCGTCAACGGCGTTGTGTGGGTGAAGGTCGAGCGGAAGAACGGCTTCACTGGTGCAGTGCAGTTGCACGTTGATGGCTTGCCCGCCGGGATCACCGCCGAATGCGGACGTATTCTGCCGGACAAGAGTGTTGACGGCTGCGTCGTCTTCAAGGCGACTCCCGAAGCGGGCCGAGCGGTCGCGCCCCTCGTCATTCGAGGCACCGCAGTTCACGCTCAAGCCGACGGCCAGATGATTGAACTCGCAGCGACCGCCGTGCCGTACCAGGAAACGTACAACCCCGGCGGAGGTCGGAATCATTGGCCCGTCGATCAACACGTCCTCGCGGTCATCCCGCCGCACGACATTCGCGGCATCAAGCTGAGCACCACCGACATCTCGCTCAAGCCAGGCGAGTCGAAGACGATCGACGTTACGATCGACCGTGCTCCCGACTTCAAAGCCAACATCTCGCTTGATGTGACGATGACGCATCTGGCGCTCTTCGCGGACACGTTACCTCCCGGCGTGACGGTTGATGGCAACAAGAGCAAAACGCTGCTCTCGAACGGAGCGACTCAAGGCACGATCACACTGACGGCCGCCAAGACTGCGGAGCCGATCGAACGCCAGCTCATCGGGTTGACGGCCAACATCTCGTTGAACTTTGTCGTGAAAACGACGTTCGCCGCCGAGCCTGTGTTTGTGACGGTGGAGAAGCCGTAGAATGGGCACTCCTGCCCATCCTTCTGGGAGCATCGCATGGCTTGGCGATTGAGCGACATCGTGGTGTGCGGTGAGATTTACAACACGCGCAACAACTCCGTGCATGGCGTGCTGGGCCTGCGGGATTGCGAGCGGCCCGTGTCGTTGCAATTGACCGGCAACTGTGATCCCGATTTGGTGGGCCGGAGTTTTCGCTTCGAGGTCCGCGAATCGCCGATGCAGGAGACGCGATCCACCAGCGAAGCCGAACTCGACGAGCAGCACTTTGCGTGGATGCAGGTCGGCTCGCCGGGCACGATGACGGCCGCTCGGAAGGTCCGCGCGTTTGATTGTTCGATGGAAGAGTTCCTGCGCCGCAGCGAACTCGGCGAGCAACCGCCGACGGAATGGAAGCGTTGCTTGCACCTCGAATGGCACAGCCAGAACGGTCGCGTCGTGCTGGAGTTGGTGGACCCGATCATCGAGTTCTTGGACGATCAACTCGACGCGGATTCATCGGATGAAATCGACGACGTCGCCGATGATCCCGGCGACGACGACGATTCTGAATCGACGGTCTCTGGACCGCAGATCACCGCCATCGAAATCGACGAAGAGGGCAATGCACAAGTCTACGATGTCTCGCCCGACCTCGAAGACAGCGACGACGATGACCCGTATGGCCTGTTCCCCGCCGAATTGGAATCGGAGATCGGAGCGTCGTCGCCCGTCGCCGATTGGCGGCCCGAAGTCGATGAGGAGACACTCAAGCTCTGGGCGCAGTGGGACGAAATCTTCGACGGGACGAAAGACGTGCCGATCTGCACGCTGTTCGATCCGCCGCTGAAACTGGCTCCGGCCGATCGGTTGGACGACGAGCAGGTGCGCATCGCGCTCAACGTCTTGCTCGGCCGGCTGGCTCTGCACGGCATCGCGCTCGACATGTGCGAACACGCGACGCCGCGAGCGGCCTACCAATATCTGGTCGATGACATTCTGAAGCAGGAATTCGCGCATCCCAATTTGAACGCGACCGGATTTGTCCGGCATTACTCGATGTCTGACGATTGCGAAGCGTGCCAAGTCGAGTTCGATCGCCGCTACGCCGCCGAGCATCCCGATCCTTCGGGTGAGGGACCGCACGATTCCGATTGTCCCTTTTGAGCCGAGCGTTTCCGGCGGGAGTGATGCTCATGCGACAACATCGTTCCGTAGCCACGTTCGCCAGAACGTGGGCCTTTCGCCGCTTTCCCCACGTTCTGGCGAACGTGGCTACGGCCTGGAAGTCACTCCTCCTCTTGCTGTGCCTGCTGGCCTTGGGAGCCGATGCGCCC
>CAZILR010000793.1:0-3070 GCA_964539995.1 uncultured Planctomyces sp. | reverse complement strand
GGACGAGGGGGGCGGATTTCACGGTTCAATTCTCGCGAACCGCCAACTCGCTTCGCCGTCGGCCGGTTTGTGGGATATACCACTCACATGGCGAGCGACGACGACAAGAAGTTGGGAAAATACCTGCTGAAGTCCAAGTTGGGACAGGGAGGCATGGGGGTCGTCTATTTGGGGACCGACACTCGGTTGCGGCGAGACGTAGCGATCAAAGTGCTGCCGAAAGCGATGGCCTCGAACGCCGACGCGGTAAAACGCTTTTTGCGAGAGGCTCGTGTCGCGGCGCGGCTGAATCATCCGAACGTCGTCGCGGTGCATGACGTTGATCAGCAGCGCGGGCTGTGCTTTCTGGTGATGGAGTTGGTCAAAGGCCGCACGGCCGCAGACATTCTGGCGCAAGGGCCGCTGTCGTGGGCCGAGGCGACGCGACTGATCGCCGATGCGTGTCGTGGGTTGGCAGCGGCTCACGAAGCGGGGCTGGTGCATCGGGACATCAAGCCAGCGAACATCATGCGGACCAGCGAGGGGCTGGTGAAACTGGCTGACTTCGGATTGGCAAAAGCGGCGGACGATTCGCTCACCGCGAAGAAAGACTTGACGAAGTCGGGGACGATTCTCGGCACGCCGCACTACATGAGTCCCGAACAGTGCCAGGGTGAGCCGGTCGATGCGCGCAGCGATTTGTATTCGCTCGGCGCGACGTACTTCACGCTGCTCACGGGAACGCCGCCGTATCCCGATCCGCAGCCGATGCAGGTCATGTTCGCGCACTGCTCGAAGCCGGTCCCCGATCCGCGCTCGCTGCGAGCCGACCTGCCGGCCGAGTGCTCGGTGGTCGTGATGCGCGCGTTGGCGAAGAATCGCGCGGAGCGATTCAGCTCGGCGAAGGAGATGCTCGCGGCGCTGAACGAACTGCTGGCGAACGCTCCGCAACTCGATTTGGCCGCGGCTTCGAACTCCGGCAACGTCGGCGAGGCGACGGCCGTGTGCAGCATTGCGGCGGCCGTTCAGGCCAGTGGCGAGGCGACTGTCATTGTTGATCCCGCCGTAGCCACACTCGCGCAGAGTGTGGGGGAATTGACGGAAAGCCCACGCTCTGGCGAGCGTGGCTACGCAAGGATCTCGAAACGCGCATCGGTTGTGATCGCTGCGTGCGTGTTGCTGCTGGCGGTCGGCGTGACCTTGTGGTCGCTGATCGGCACAGGTTCGTCCAACGGCGGCACATCGGAAGCGAATTCCGGGGACTCGCAGAACACGTCAGGAGACTCGACATCGCGTGCCACGTCGCTCGATCTGCTCGCGAAGATCGACGGGCTCAAAGACGAGGTTCGCAGCGTCGCGTTCGCTCATGACGAATCCTCGATTTTCACCGGTTCGCGAGGCGGCGGCGTGCGGCAGTGGAACATTGCCGACCGGAAAGTCACGCGCGAGTTCGCGACACAAGGTCAAGACGTTCATGCTGTCGCGGCCAGTCGGCGGTGGCTCGTAGCTGGTGGCGACGAGCAGATCGTGAGGCTGTGGAAACTGGATGCTCAAGAACCGCCCATCGAATTGGCCAAGCTGGGTTCTCCGATCATGTCGCTGGCGATCAGTCCGAACGGCGAACGGTTGGCGGTTGGCACCGCGGGCTCGGTCGAACTGTACGAACTGAATGCCACAGGTGCCCGGATCATCGCCAATTTGGCGCTCGCGAACGACAGGCGAGAATTCCCCAGCTACATGGTGCACTGCGTGACCTTTTCGTCGGACAACCGCTGGTTGTCCGCAACCAGTTGGTCATTGGCGGTCGCAGTCTGGGACGGGACAAGCGGCGACTTGCGGTTCGTCAGCAAGAACCAAGCGCACGACTTGATGAGCATCGCGTTCGTTCCCGGCCAAGACCGAGTCGTTTTCGGAGCCAAGAATAACGACGGCCTGTGCGTGTGGGATTTTCAGAAGTCGGATTCGACAATTCGGAAGCTGACCTCGAGCGTTGGCACGGACATCCGCACGGTGGCCGTCACGCGGCACGGCATCGCGTTCGTCAACGGCGAGTGGGACGGGCCAGTTCTCGTCTACGACATCAACACCGACAAGGCTCTTGGCAAGTTCCGACAGGAAACTCGAACGGGTGCGACGAACATGCTGCTTGCCTCGGATGGCCGACGACTTGCGACGTGCGGCGGTGAACCCGGTCAATCCCGCGGCTACATTCACGTCTGGAATCTTGTGCCGGAGAAGAAAAAGTAAGATGGCCGCCCTCGGCCGTCTGCGGTTCACAGTTCGTCGTCTTCAAGCAAGGACGGCCGAGGGCGGCCATCCTCCGGTGACCGTGCATGGCTGACGCGACTCCGAAATCGGTGCTCGAACAAATCTCGACTTGCTGGCCGATGATTCACAATCCGGTGCAGTTCGTGATGCGCTACGCGCGGGCGATTCAAAAGTACGTCGCGGCCATCGTGCGCGATCCACATGACGCCGAAGAGGTCGCTCAGGATTTTCTCGTGCAAGTCTTCGACAAGGGCTTCTGCCCGGAGAACGTCTCGCGCGGGCGGTTCCGCGACTACTTGAAGTCTGCTGTTCGTTACGTCGCGATTAGTCATCTGCGGAAACGCCGTTCGGCCGAGTTGTCCGAGGAGATGCTGGCGTCCATCATCCAACCGAACTCGGACGCGGATCGCGCCTGGTCGAGCGAATGGCACGACTGCTTGCTCGAACGAGTGTGGCAATCGCTGGAACTGCATCAGCAGCAGACCGCCGACAATTTGTTTTATTCCGTGCTGCGTCTGCACACGGAGAACCCGGCCGCGACTTCCGACGACCACGCCGCCCGCCTGTCCGAACAGCTCGGCCGCCCCGTTCGTGCGGACGCTTTCCGCCAGCAACTCAGCCGAGCACGCAAACACTTCGCGAAACTGATCGTGGCCGAGGTGCGGCAGACTCTGCAACAACCAACGGCAGAGACCGTCGAGCAAGAACTGCTCGACCTCGACCTGATGCCATTCGTCCGAGAATTCTTGGCGTAGGATGGCCGCCCTCGGCCGTCCGTGTTTCATGCAAACGATGCAGGACGGCCGGGGGCGGCCATCCTACG
>CAZILR010000792.1:0-3080 GCA_964539995.1 uncultured Planctomyces sp. | reverse complement strand
TGCTGAGCGAACTCGGCGGTGATCCGACGGCGATCCAATTCCGGAGTCACGGCACCAAGGACGATGAGCAGACCGCCCAGTGCTGAGGCCAGGGAAGTCCAGCCCGCTGCCGACCACCACTTGCGCTGCCAACACCACCAAATCACGATCACTCCGCAGAGACCTACTCCGACCGCGCCGAAGATGCCCGCTTGAATCGCCGGTGACTTCGCCATCATCAGCCGACTCGTCGCAACTCCGGCAACGATCACCGTCACTGCCGCGAAATGCGGAACGAGCTTTGGAATCCGCAACGCGTCCCGATGAAATTTTGCCAAGCCACGGGCGAACGTCTGACAGGCCAACAGCGTCGTCACCGGCATCGCCGCGAGCAAATAGTTCGCGTGCTTGTTCGGCGACAACGAGATGATCACGACATCGACCAACAACCAAATCCAGAGGAAGCGTTCCCGTTCGTCCCCTTGGTGCCAGGCTCGCAGCCAACTTTGGGGTGCCGCGACGAGGAAATGCCCCAACCACGGTAACGACAAGAGCAGAAACTGCGGGCCGTAAAACCACCACGGGTCGTGGCTGATTTCACCGATCGCGCGGCCGACGGTCTCGAATCGCCAGCGTTCTAGGGCTTCTGGGCACTCACGCAGAAACAACGACGGCCAAATGAGCATGCACGCCAACAGCGTCAGCAGACCGATCGGATTCACAAAGTTCAGACACTTCCGCCATTGTCGCTGAAGTGCCCAAAACACAAACACTGGCCCGAACACCATCGTCGTGCCGTAGTGAAACTTGGCGAGCCATGTCAGGCCGATCAACGTCAGTATCCCAGCCCAGCGCCAACGAGCCGTCGATGCAGACTCATCGACTGGCTGAGTCGCGATCAAGAACATCACCGCCGTCGTCAGCAGGCACATGACCATGTCAATCTCGACATGCCGGCCGTAGTAGACCGCCCACAGCGACGTCGTCTGCACAATGGCCGCCCCGAACGCCGCCTCGCGTCCGTACCATCGCGAGGCCCACAGACTCATCAAAGCGACCAACGCCAGCGCCGCGATCGCCGAATGAAACCGCACCGCAAATTCGTGGAACTCGCCGAACAACCAACCCGATGAGGCGACGAGCCAGTAAACCAACGGTGGCTTGCGAACACGCGGGACGTCGCCGTAACGCGGCACAACCCAATCGCCGCTGTGCAGCATTTCGCGGCCCGGCACGGCGGCGATGACCTCATGCGTGCCGAGAGTGCTGTAACTTCCCAAGGACGCAAAGAACACCGTCAGAGCGACCGCGACCAACGCGCCCCAAGCGACGAGCCACGACGTCCGTGTCAATTCCCCACTCCGCATGACTGCTCCTGAAAATCCTGAAAGCCGAATCTCAAACCCACTGTCTAGGAAGAATCCTCAAAATGCGGCAAGACGAGTTTGCCGGTCGAGGAGGGTTCAGACACGGAGGACTTCATCCTGGCAGTCCGGCCCGATAGCCTTCGCGGCGAACAACGTCATCAGGGATGCCTCCGCATGAAGCTCGTCGCTGTTTTGGGATCGACCGGGTCGATCGGCACCAACTGCTTGCAGGTGTTGGAGACTCTGCCAGACCGCCTGTCGTTGGCCGGAGTGACCGCGCACCGGAGGTGGCAAGACCTCGCGACGCAGACTCGGTCCACGCAGCCTCGTTGGGCCGTCGTGACCGACGAGTCGTTGCGGAGCCAAGTCGATCGCGCGGCGTTTTCACCGAAAACCGAATTGCTGTTCGGTGAGAGCGGCACCGAACAACTTTGCTCGGCCCCGGAAGTCGATGTCGTGGTGAGCGCGATCGTCGGAGCGGCCGGTCTGCGCGGGACGTGGGTCGCTCTCGAATGCGGCAAGACCGTGGCAATTGCGAACAAAGAAACGCTCGTCGTCGCCGGACCGCTGGTCATGGCGTTGGCTAAACGGACGAACGCGACGCTGCTGCCGGTCGATTCCGAGCACAGCGCGATCTTCCAGGCGTTGCAAGCCGGACGAGCGAACGAGGTCAAACGGGTCGTGCTCACGTCGAGCGGCGGGCCGTTTCGCGGCCGAACACTCGCGCAGCTTCAAAACGTCACGCCGACCGAAGCGCTCGCCCATCCGACTTGGAATATGGGACCAAAGATCACGATCGACTCGGCGACGATGATGAACAAGGCGTTGGAAGTCATCGAAGCCAAGTGGCTGTTCGGTCTGCGCGACGACCAGATCGACGTCGTCGTGCATCCGCAGTCGATCGTGCATTCGTTCGTCGAGTTCACCGACGGCAGCGTCATCGCGCAGCTTTCCCCTCCTGACATGCGGCTGCCGATTCAGTACGCCCTGACCTACCCCGACCGCTGCGAGTCCATCGCCACGAAGCTCGACTGGAAAAAAACTTTCGATCTGCACTTCGAGCCGCCCGACCTGGATGCCTTCCCCGCGTTGCGACTGGGATTCGAGGTCGCGTCGCGCGGCGGCACCTGCGGAGCGGTGCTCAACGCGGCGAACGAGGCCGCCGTCGAAAGATTCCTGGCGGGAAGCCTCCGTTTCTGCGACATTCCCCGTGCCTGTCGAGCGGTGCTCGACCAACATGACTTCGATTCCTCGCCGTCGCTTGCGGAATTGCTCCGCCTGGACCGCGAGGCTCGCCAGGAGATTGCTCGGTGGACTTGATCGCTGTTGGACTGCTTGCCGCGTTCGATTTTTCCAAACTCGGCGCGACCGCGTTGAGTTGGTTGTGGGTCGCCATCGGTTTGGGACTCGTGATTTTCTTCCACGAACTCGGCCATTTTGCCGTCGCCAAATGGTGCGGCGTGTTCGTGGAACGCTTCAGCATCGGCTTCGGTCCGATCCTGTGGAGCTTCAAAAAGGGAGACACCGAATACGCCCTCTCGGCGATTCCGTTCGGCGGCTATGTGAAAATGCTCGGCCAGGACGACATGGACCCCAGCCAACTGACCACCGAGGAAATCGCCGAAGACCCAAAGTCGTACTCGGCAAAACCGGTCTGGCAGCGGATGGCGATCATCTCAGCCGGCGTGATTATGAACATTCTCACGGGGCTGGTGTTCTTCGCGATCGCGTTAA
>CAZILR010000791.1:0-3082 GCA_964539995.1 uncultured Planctomyces sp. | reverse complement strand
CGAGCGGCAACTGGCGACGCTCGCCCTCGGCAAAACGGTACGGCCGGGGCAGACCGTCGCGATCACCGCCGGCAGCCGAGGCATCGCCAACATCGCGATCATCATCAAGGCCGCCTGCGATCACGTCCGCAAACTCGGAGCAAAGCCGATCATCGTCCCGGCGATGGGTAGCCACGGCGGAGGAACTCCCGAAGGACAGCGGGAGATCATCGAAGGCTACGGAGTCACCGAGGCATTCACCGGCGCTGAGATTCGCGCGTCAATGGAAACCGTCGTCGTCGATACGACGCCGCAAGGCATTCCCGTCCACTTCGACAAGCACGCCTTCAACTGCGACCACGTCATGGTCGTCGGCCGAGTCAAACCGCACACCGGCTTCGTCGGCCCGATCGAATCCGGCCTGCACAAGATGATGCTCATCGGCCTCGGCAAACACGAAGGGGCGAAGATTTACCACCGCGCGATTTTGGATTTCAGCTTCCTGGAGATCATCCGCGCCGTTGCCGACGTTGTGCTGCGAAAATGCAAAGTCGTCGCCGGCCTCGCCATCGTCGAGAACGCCTACGACGAGACCGGCATGATCGCCGCCGTCTCGCCGTCGCAGTTCTTTGAACGCGAGTCCGAATTGCTGACGCAAGCTCGCGCGTGGCTGCCGAAGCTGCCGTTTGCCAGCGTGCAACTGCTGATCATCGACCAGATCGGTAAGAACATCAGCGGCACCGGCATGGACACGAACGTCATCGGCCGCAAATACAACGACCACGCCGCGACCGAACACGACGACGTCTCGGTCAAACGGATCTTCGTCCGCGGACTGACCGAGGCGACTCACGGCAACGCCACCGGCATCGGCATTGCCGAGTTCACAAACTCGCGCACGATCCACCAAGTCGATCGCAAGATCACCGCGATCAACTGCCTGACCGGCGGCCATCCGACCGCCGCGATGCTCCCGATTGCGTTCGATACGGATCGCGATGTCATCGCCAACGCGCTCCCCACGCTCGGTCTCGTCGAGCCGACAAAGTCGAAGATCGTCCACATCTCGAACACGCTGCACCTCAGCGAAGTGCTCGTCAGCGAGGCGTATCTGCCAGAGTTGCAGCAGCGTTCTGATCTGTCGGTCCTGTCTGGCCCGTCCGACATGGACTTCGATGCCGATGGCAATCTGCGACCCGTCTTCGCCGGTCATTGAACGGCCACGCGAAAGCCGCCAACCAAACTAACCCGAAGCGCCAGCGAGGGCGAACGCTTCACCGATCTTCAGTTTTTGAGCCGGTTGGAGCGCCCGCCCTCGCTGACGCTTCGGGTTAGTTTGCACTCAGTTCCAGTAGCCGCGCGGCTTTCAGAATCAGCACGCAACTGCCGGAGTGCGTGATCTCGCTGCGCATGACCATCTCGACCGCTTCGGCGAACGGGACTCGCAGACGGCGAATCGTCTCGGTCCCGTCGGGAGACGCTTCGACGAACGACAACCCCTCGGCCAGAAACAGCGAGATCGGCGCGATCGCCTGCGACGTAAGCGGATCGACGACTCCCAACGGCGTCCAGCGCGACGCCACGATGCCGACTTCTTCGCGCAGCTCGCGAGCGGCGGCAGCCAGTAACTCTTCGCCAGATTCCACACCACCGCTGATGACCTCGATTGCTCGACGCCCCTGCGCGTAGTGGAACTCCTCGGTCAAAAACACATGCCCGCTGTCATCCAGCGGCAGCACCGACACGCCGTCCTTGAACCGGGTGACCGTATGCGTCCCCGGCCGACCATCCGGCCGAATCACGTCATCCTTCGTGAGCACCAGCCAGGGGTCGCGATAGATTTCCGTCGAACCCAACACTTGCCACGGTCCGTTCGGACGTGGATGTGAATCGTCACTCATGCGTTGCCTTCGGAGTTTGTGTTTTGAGTGACGCTCGGTGGGCGTGGCCCTTGGAATTGGTAATAGGTGCATTCGATGCGGCCGTTGAAGAGCTTGCGGCGGCGGTCGCTGGCTTGGCCGAACAGCCGTTCAAACTCTTTGTGCGAGGTCAGCACATAAACCGACCACGCATTGAGCCGGTTGCAGAATGCACCCAAACGGGCGTAGAGAGCTTCCGCTTCGTCGAGTTCGCCGAGTCGCTCGCCATACGGCGGGTTGGCGATCAAGCAACCGTAAGGCAACAGGTCGGGTCCGGAGATTTGAGCGAAGTCGCGATGCTCGAATCGCAGATCGGACGCGACACCGGCCTCCAGCGCGTGATGCTTGGCAAGCTTGATGGCATTCGGATCAATGTCACTGCCGACGATCGGGGCGTCTAGCTTCGGCAGCGCAATGCTGCGGGCCTCGTCGCGAGCTTGCTCCCAAACTTCGCGTGGCACGATTGGCCATTCCTCAGAAGCGAACGTGCGGTTTAATCCCGGCGCGAGCTTGCGGCCCAGCAGCGCTGCCTCGATCGGAATCGTCCCACTGCCGCAGAACGGATCGAGCAACATGCGGCCGGAGTTCCAATAGCTCAACTGAATCAGCGCGGCGGCGAGCGTCTCCTTCAGCGGAGCCTCGCCAACCAGCTTGCGATACCCGCGCTTGTGCAAACCCGGCCCGGTCGTGTCGATGGTCAGCGTAGCTCGGTCCTTCAGCAGCGAGACTTCGATCGTGAACGTCGGGCCGTTTTCTTGGAACCAGACTTTTTGATACCGCTGTTTCAGCCGCTCGACGATCGCCTTCTTCACGATCGCCTGACAATCCGGTGTGCTGTGCAACTGCGACCGCACCGAGCGGCCTCGCACCGGAAAGTAGGCGTTCTCCGGCAACCACTCTTCCCACGGCAGCGCGTTCGTCCGGTCGAACAGCTCGCCAAAGTCGCGAGCCTCAAACTGTCCGACCTGGACGAGCACTCGTTCGGCGGATCGCAGCCACAAGTTCGTTCGTGCGATCGCCGCCGCGTCCGCTTCAAACGAGACCTTGCCGTCTTCGGTCGTCTGTTTCTCGTAACCAAGCTGCTTCAACTCTCGCGAGACGACCGCTTCGAGTCCAAATGTGGTGGCGGCTATCAGTTGCATGAGGGCATTCGTAGGGTGGGTCGAGTCATCGAGACCCACCGT
>CAZILR010000790.1:0-3082 GCA_964539995.1 uncultured Planctomyces sp. | reverse complement strand
GACGCTCAGCAAGCTCTGCGAATCCGACCTTGTCCGCGTGCTGACCGAGCCGAAAAACGCGCTCGTCCGTCAGTACCAGAAGTTCTTCGAGATGGAAGAGTCCAGCCTCGAAGTGACGCCGGAAGCGATCCACGAGATTGCCAAAATCGCGATCCAGAAGGACACCGGCGCTCGCGGACTCCGCAGCGTCATCGAAAGCGCGATGTTCGACATCCTCTTCGAGCTGCCCGATCAAGAGCCGGGTAAGAAGTACGTTTTGACTCCTGAAGTCATTCGCGGCGAGTCGCACTTATTCCCGCAAGACGGGTCAGCAGCGGCTTGATTTTGACAAGGTGACAAGGTGAGGGGGTGACACGGTGAGAGGGCAACTGCGGCCTCAACACCGTGTCACCCCCGCACCTTGTCAGTTTCACTCACGCCCAGCGCAACAAGTCGGCTTTACAGACGTCCTCGCCAGCGAACTCGTGCGCGATGCGACCGCGCTGGAAGACCAGAATGCGATCCGAGTGAGCCAGCACCAACTCCGGTTCGGTCGAGGCGAGCACGACGGCCGCTCCTGATTTCTTCAACCCCGCGACCAGACGCATGACTTCGTCCTTCGCTCCGACGTCCATCCCGCGAGTCGGTTCTTCCAGGACCAGCACGCGCACCGGGCCGAGCAGCCATTTTGCGAGCACGACCTTTTGCTGATTCCCGCCCGACAAATTCCCGGCCATCAATTCCGGCCGAGCGGGTCGGCAACCGACTTGCTCCAGCAACGGCTGCACGACTGTGTGCTCACGTCGCCGATGCAGCCACTCGCCCATCGAACGTCGCAGATGAGCGAGCGTCGTGTTGCGAGCGATCGAACTGCGACGCACCAAGGTCTTCGCGCGATCGGCCGCGACCATAACGACACCACGGCGCACAGCCGCCGAAACATCGCCACTCGGCAACACGGATTGGTCCAGTCGCACTGAACCCGCGTCGGCCGACGCGGCTCCGGCCACCGCATGTGCCAGCTCCTGATGCCCCGCGCCGACGAAGCCGTACAGTCCAACGCATTCACCCGGTGCGACGTCAAAGCTCACGTCGGTGAACTCTCCCTCTCGCGACAGTCCGGCAACTCGCAGAGCGGCAGCCGCCGTTGACCGCGCGGGCAGCGTGATCGACTCATCCAAATCCGCTCCGGTTGCACCGGCGTCACGGCCAAGCATTCGTGAGATAACATCCGGCTTCGTCAACTCGCTCGCTCGCGACGTCGAAACTTTGCGACCGTCCTTCAGCACCGTGACGCGGTCGCAGATTTCGAGGATGTCCTCCAGAAAGTGGCTGATGAAAATGATCGCCACGCCGTTGCGTTTGAGCTGTCGAATCAGCTCGAACAACCGCCGAGTCTCCGGCGGGCTGAGCGCACTGGTCGGCTCGTCGAGGATCAGCACTCGTGCTCCGCTGTGCAGTCCACGAGCGATCTCAACCATCTGCCGAATCACCAGCGGAAAGCGATCGAGCCTGCGTCGCACGTCGATGTCAATCTGCATCTCGTTCAAGAACTCGTGAGCTTGCCGCCGCATCGTGCTCCAGTCGATTCGCCCCACTTGCGTTGGCTGCCGACCGAGAAACAGATTCTACGCGACGGACAATGCTCCGATCCCGGACAGCTCCTGATAGACCATCGCGATCCCGCACGCCTGAGCCTCTCGCGGTGACGACAGCGAGACTTCGCGTCCTTCCATCAGTACCGAACCGTCATGATCGGGATGAGCTCCGGCCAGAATCTTCATCAGCGTACTCTTGCCCGCTCCGTTGCAACCGACGAGCCCATGCACTTCCCCCGGCCGCAAATCAAAGTCAACGCTCTCCAGGGCGGTGACGCCGCCAAAACTCTTGCCGATCGCGCGGCATTCCAACAACGACTTTTTTTCAGCGGCGACGACGGACATTCAAGGACTCCTAAAGTTTCATTCCCGCCAAAATAACCCGCAGCGTCAGCGAGGGCGAGCGCTCCAAGAAGTTCACATGTCAGGTTCTTAGAGAGTATTCGCACTCGCTGACGCTGCGGGTTCCTTGCGGAGTGATGGCCCGACGAAGCCACGCGAGCAAAATCATCTTGGTCGCTATTTTTGGCTGGGCTATAAATTGGACCTTGTTGATGACCTCGAAATTCCAAGGATGGTCGGCCGTGAAGATTCGCAGCGTGTGGCTCACGAAGTTGGTGGCGTGGTCCGTTGTCTCGGTGCTGAGACTGTTGTTCGCGACCTGTCGCAAGCAGTCCATCATTTATCCCGGCACGAATGGCTGGGATGCGGATTGTCAGAAGCGATTTCTGTTCGCGGTTTGGCACGATGTGCTGTTCTTCCCGTTGCTCGTGGCGAAACCGCAGAATATGTCGGCGTTGACCAGCCGGCATCAAGACGGGGCGTATGTCGCAGAGATTCTGCGGCTGCTGAAGATCGAACCGTACCGAGGCTCCTCTGCTCGCGGCGGAGCGCAGGCCGTGAGGCAACTGCTCGAAGTTGCCGAGCAACAGCACATCACGCTCACGCCCGATGGCCCACGCGGGCCTCGTCGCGAGTTGAAGGACGGACTCGTCTTTCTGGCTTCGCGCACCGGCCTGCCGATTGTCCCGGCTGCCTTCAGTTGCCGACGCGGAATTCGATTTCAAGGCACCTGGACCGACATGCTGCTCCCTCTGCCCTTCACGACGACGTACTGTCTACTCGGCGAGCCGATCCACGTCCCGCCCGATCTGACCCGCGAAGAGATCGACCGCAACAAGCAGCGAGTTCAAGAAGCGATGGACCAACTGTATGCTCGCGTCGATGAGTGGGCCGCCGGCCGCATGGGGCGGCACGAAACAGAGGAGGCGACGCTCATTCGCGAAGCAGCCTGAGGAGCGAAAAAATGCAAAGTGCAGCGTGCAAAGTGAAAAATGGAACCACAACTCAATTCACCGTTCGATGGCTTCTGACTTTTGCACTTTGCACTTTGCACTCTGCACTTTTCACTGTGCTCAACGTCACCGCTGCTGAGCCAATCGAGGCCGACATCCTCCTCAAAGGCGGGACTGTCTTTGACGGCACGAACTCGGACGGCAAAGTCG
>CAZILR010000789.1:0-3092 GCA_964539995.1 uncultured Planctomyces sp. | reverse complement strand
GCACGCACCTTGATGTCAGCCGCGACGACGTGTCGCGAGCCGCCGAGATTCTGCGACAGACGATCCAGGCGGGCATCCGTCAGTACAAAGGCTCGGCGACTGGCCCGTACTCGCGCGCTTGATTTGGCGAGTGGCCGAAAGGGCTTGCGTCGGGGCTCTTGTGACATGCCAGAATTCGGCACTGCGAAAACCACAGTTCGGTTGTAACGGTTGGCGAAATCTTGCTTGCGCGGATAACCCGCAGGCATTCGACCGGAGCTTGAGCGCGGACGATGCTGAATCGGCATCACCGTCCTTTCCGACATGAAAGAGCAGATCAGAGCGCTCGCTCTCATCTCCCCCAAGCCCCAAAGGTGTTCGCGATCATGCTCCGAATGAGTTGGCGATTTCGTTGTTTGTCGGCGGCGGCCTTGTCCACCGCGACTTGGTTGGCCCCGCAGTTTGTGGGTGCTCAAGAAGCGCTCGTGCCCCCGGTTCAACCGGCCGAGTCTGCCGCTTCCGAGACGTCGGCCTTGAAAGAGGCTCAAGGCGCTCCCGCGCAAGAGGCTCCGTTGAACGTGGCGTTTCGCGAGCATCTGAACGCTCCACAATCGGGTCCGTGTGGAAACCCCAATTGCCCGGTTTGCAATCCGGCTCCGGCTCCCGCCGCGAAGCCGGCCGCTCCAGTCCTGCCGTGGAAGCCGCTCTATTTCGACAACGACTTTTCCTACAAAGGGAAGCCGAACGCTCCGCACTTCCTCGGCGAAGAGTTCAAGAACATGCCGCTCTTCGGTGACGACTGCGAACCGAGCGGAATCACGGCGTCCTTCGGTGGCGAGATTCGCCATCGCTACATGGACGAAGACAATCGTCTGCGTCCGGGTGGGCCAGGTCGCAGCACTTATGACCTGTATCGCTGGCGTCAGTACGTCGATCTGAAGTGGGGCAAAGACTTTCGAGTCTATGTCGAGGGCATCGACGCCTCGATCTACAACAACGAACTCCCCGTCACCGGCATCGACAAGAATCGCTGGGACGTCCAGAACGCGTTCTTCGATTTGAAAATTGCGGAACGAGACGACAAGCCGGTCTATTTCCGAGCGGGCCGCCAAGAGTTGCTCTACGGAACGCCGAGCGGAGTCAGCCCCGGCCAGCAGGTGATCTCGCCGCTCGATTGGGCGAACACGCGCCGGAATTTCGAGGGCTTCAAGCTGTTCAGCAAAGGGGACACTTGGGACATCGACCTGTTCGCCGTTCGTCCGGTCAACACCGCCAACCCCACCGGAGCCGTCGGAGGACGTCCGGTCCTCACCGCCGTCGGTAAATACGACAACCAATTCGACGAAGCCGATTACTCGCGCTGGTACAGCGGTGTCTACTCGACCTACCGAGGCATGAAGGACCACACGTTCGAGCCGTACTATGTCTGGCTGCAAACGGATTCCGCCAAACAAGACCCAGCCTGGGCGGACGGCAATCGGCACACTCTGGGCCTGCGCTGGACGATGACCAAGCCGATCAAAGATGAGTGCGATCAACCCTGGATCGTCTTCGCCTCGGACACGGAAGGGGCATACCAATTCGGCCAAGACAACGGCCTGGATGTGCAAGCGGGGTTCTTCACGACCAAACTGGGAACGACGTTCTCGAAGGTCACATGGACCCCACAATTGTCGTTCATCTACTACTGGGGCTCAGGCGACTCCGATCCTACCGACGGCAAGAACACGACCTACGACATCTTAGTCCCGTTGAATCACGCCTACTGGGGCATCATCGACAACCTCGCGGGCGAGAACCTCAATGACATCGCTCTGCAAACGACAATCAAGCCTCACGCGAAACTGACGGGCATCGCCGCGATGCACTGGTTCACTTTGGACCAGGCTGCGGACCGCATCTACAACGTCGCCGGCGCTCCCGTTGGCTCGGCGACAGGCACCGGTACGGACATCGGCCAGGAACTCGATCTGATCGCAACCTATGCCTACAACCCGAACTTCGACGTTCAATTCGGGTACAGTTGGTTCTGGTACGGGAATCGGGTCATTTCCAATGCCGCGCCGGCAGTTCCCAATCAGGATGCAACGCAGCTCTACATTCAAACGTCGCTGCGGTACTAACCGGCCTCGGATCGGCAAACTCTTCGCAAACGCTCTGGTCGACTCGATCGGAGCGTTTGCATTTGAGGAATCCGATGAAGCCAGCAGTCACGTCCAACCTTAAGGGAACCTGAATTCCCAGAAATTTACGTTTCGCAAATTGAGAATCGTGACGTTATTCTCCTCAGCGATGTCGCCCGTCCAGTCCTACTCGCTGAACCGAACCAGCCGATTCGCACTCGTCGCGATCGCGCTTGGTTTTTGGTTTGGTGGCGAACAGTCGTGCCAAGCGAGCTGCGGTGACTACTTGGTGCATTCCAGTGGGCAAGCTCATTCGTTGCTGCCCGATGGTTCCGACGCACCACACCGTATGCCGACGACGCCGTGCCGCGGGGCCAACTGCTCTCGGCGTTCTGAGGCACCGCCGCTGCCGACGCGACCGACGGTGGAAACAACTTCGCCGATGGAGTGGGCGTGCTTGTTGCAGCAGACTCGTGGCCAAGACGACGATCTCAATCGTTGGTCGCTGGAGTCTGTACCGCTGATGGCTCGGCACACGAGCCAACTTCTGGATCGCCCTCCGCGAGGGTAACTTCGATCTGTCTGGAGTCACGCGCGGTCGTTGGGCTTGTCCCTGCGCGCTCTCGCCATGTGGCGAGAACATGTTTTGCGTCGTGATGGCCGGCTCGTAATTCCGACGGATCAATGCTGCGCGTCCCGCTGAACGCTTGCGCGAAGAATCTTGCTGCTGGAATCGTGCGCTGGTTGCCGTTGTCAAGCCGCGATTTCGATGTTCATCCAATCTCCATGCGGGAGTTCCGCGGGAGTTCCGTTGCGGTCATTCATTTCTCTGGCCACTTTTAGGAGAACTGTGATGTCTCTTTCTCTTCGTTCCACGTCGGTTCGTCGTGGCTTTACGCTGATCGAACTTTTGGTGGTGATCGCGATCATCGCGGTCTTGATTGCGTTGTTGTTGCCGGCTGTTCAGCAGGCCCGCGAGGCGGCTCGACG
>CAZILR010000788.1:1115-3097 GCA_964539995.1 uncultured Planctomyces sp. | reverse complement strand
CCCACAGCGCCAGCCGCTTGCCGACGTCTTGCTTGTTCTTTGGATGAATGTCGGTCAGGTTCGTGATGTCAGTCGTGACCGCCATGCCGGTGTTCTTCATCGCGAGCACTTTGGTCTGAGCCTCCCAAATCTGCGGCAACAAGAACTGCGGATCACTCGGCCCGTACTTGAACGGAGCAAGCTGCACGAACAAGAACGGAAAATCTCCCTGCCCCCAGACGCTTCGCCAACCATTGATCAGCGCGTGCATTCGCTGTTCGTAGCCGACGCCCTGACCGCGATTCGATTCGCCCTGATACCAGATCGCTCCGCGAATCCCGAACGGGACCAAATGGTGGACCATGCCGTTGTAGAGATGCGATGGTCCGCCGGGACCAGCCTTCGCACCTTCCGGCTTGGCCTGCTGTGCTTTCACTTGTTCCGCAATTGGCTTCAACGATTCGACGGATTCAAAGCCGGCAATCGGCGTCCACGGCTCGATAGCCGTGCCGCCCCAAGACGTGTTGATCAGCCCAATTGGCACGTTCAACTCTTTGTGCAAATGCCGACCGAAGAAGTACGCCACGGCCGAGAAGTTCGAGATCGTCTCCGGGGAACATTCCGACCAATCGCGGTCGAGCACCACTTCTTGCGGAGTCACGGCAGGCGTCTTTCGGACATGGAACAACCGGATGTTCGGATACTTCGCCGCTTCGATCTCTTCCTTCGGATTCGCCGAGGCTGCAATCGACCACTCCATGTTCGACTGTCCGGACGCAACCCACACTTCGCCGATCAGCACGTTGGTCAGCTTGATCTCGTTCTTGCCTTTGACCACGACTTCAACCGGACCACCGCCGGCCGTCAGCTCATTCAGTTTCACCGACCACTTGCCGTCAGCTCCGGCCTTCGCGGTCGCTTTGTTGTCGCCAATCGAAACCGTCACTTCTTCGCCCGCATCGGCCGTCCCCCAAATCGGGATCGCCTGCTTCTGCTGCAAAACCATGTTGGTCGCGAGCACCTTCGGCAACTTGACATCGGCACGAGCGAAGCCGCTCGACGCCAACAAACCCGCCAACATCACACCGGCACACCAACTCATCCGACTCATGCTGTCTCCTTCACGTTGAGTGTCCTTGAACGAGGCACGCCAGTCGCGCGCCGATCTGAGAAACGCAGTGCAAAGTGCAGAGTGAAGAGTGCCAAGTGCAAAATCAAGAACGGCGAGCGGTGTCCAACGGCCTACCATTTTTCACTTTGCACTCTTCACTATGCACTGCCATTCGCTCCACTTGTGCCAAAAAACGCCTGACACAGTTCGTCGATCACCGCGTCGGACATCGGCACGAGCGGTCCCAGGGGGCGGCTGTCGATCATGGCTTCGGCGGTGGCTTCCAGAACTTCGAGCCGGTCGAAGGCATCGAGCACGCTGCTGCCGACGACCATCACGCCGTCGTTGTCGAGCAGCATGATTGGCTGACTCAGCGTCATCCGTTCGGCAAGATCGCGGCCGTCGCCGACTCGCGCGCCGAACGGCGAACGCTGCACGTCTCGCAGCAGAATGAAACTTTCGGGGATCGTCCGCGAATCGAGCTTCACGTCGGTGACGCTGAACGCGGTCGCGTTGACCGGGTAGGCGTTGATGATCGATTGCACTTCGGGCTGCCGCTGGTAAATCGCGCGGTGGCCGGCAGTGGAGGAACTCGGAGTCTTCCCCGGTTCGGGCTGTCCCTTCTCGACCAGCGCGAGGTCTTCCGGTTCGATCCGGCTGCGATCGACGCCATGCGGCGTGATGAGAAACGAATCGTCCCCCAGACGAGCCGACAACGCCCCTTCGGTGCTGATCATCAACCGTTGGCGTTCGCTGCGGCGGACGAACTCGCTGATTTGCCGACGTAGTTCCTTCTCGGAACTGCTGACGGATCGGCACTCGGCAGCGACATCCGCCAAACTAACCCGAAGCGTCAGCGGGGGCGCGCGCAGCACAAAATTTTTATAGCGCG
>CAZILR010000788.1:0-1105 GCA_964539995.1 uncultured Planctomyces sp. | reverse complement strand
CCAGCGTGGGCGAGCGATTAAAAAAGTTTTGATCGCGCTCATCGTCGCTGGAAGCGCTCGCCCTCGCTGGCGCTTCGGGTTGGTTTGTCAGCGCCGCTTCATCGAGACATCGTACCTCGCCGAGCTGCGAGCCTTTGATCATTGTCTTCGCGGCGAACTCCAGTGTCTCGAATCGCTCGAAGGCTTGTTGCAGCGAGCCTCCGGCCGTCACGACGCCGTGGTTCTCCAGCACGACGCAATCGAAGCCGCGAGCGAACGTCTCGGCGATGTTCTTTCCCAGCGCCGGGCTGCCGGGCAAGGCATACGGAGCGAACCCGACTTCGCCGCAGATGCGCCATGACTGGTGCAGCAACCGCGTGTCAGGCACTCGGCGGCAAATGCTGAACGCGACCAGCGCGACCGGATGAGCATGAACGATCGCCCGCACATCCGGCCGAGCGGCATAGATCGCCTGATGAAACGGCAATTCCGACGACGGCCGATGTTTGCCGTCGATCGAGTTGTCGGCTCGCACCAGGATGATGTCGTCGCGGCGTAGACTTCCTTTATCGACGCGAGCCGGAGTGATCCAGACGTCACCGTTGTCCTCGCGGATCGAAAGATTGCCGCCCGATGTCGTCGTCATGCGAGAACGATAGATGCGCTCCATCGTCGCCAGAATTTCATCGCGTGGGTGCTGCCAGTTCATGGCTTCGCCTCGTCCTTTTTCTCGCCGTCGCGATCCGTCAGCCAGTCGATGACGTAATAAAACACGGGCGTCAGGAAGATGCCGAAGGCGGTCACTCCGAGCATTCCGAAGAAGACCGCCACGCCCAGTGTTCGCCGCATTTCAAAACCGGCACCGTGCGAGACCACCAACGGGACCACGCCGAGGATGAAGGCGAACGAGGTCATGATGATCGGACGCAAGCGGCTTTTGCTGGCGGTCAAAGCGGCGTCGAAGCGAGTGGCCCCCGCGGCTTTTTGATGACGAGCCATTTCAACGATCAGGATCGCGTTCTTCGCGGCGAGGCCGATCAGCACGATGAAGCCGACTTGCACGAAGATGTTCAGGTCTTGCTTGAAGAGCCACAGGCCGATGCACGCGCTGAGCAGACACATCGGG
>CAZILR010000787.1:0-3098 GCA_964539995.1 uncultured Planctomyces sp. | reverse complement strand
CATTGAGCCAAAAGAATTCATTCTTCGGCAACATCCAACTCCAAAGGTTTATTGGAGCACAGGTTGATGTTTGCTCTCGTTTAACCGCACGCCGCAGGCACGCGCGTTGAAATTGCGATCAATTCCCAACGCGCACGCCTGCGGCTTGCGGTTAAACGATTCGTCGAGGGCAAACATTAATCTGCGGCCCAATAACCGCAACGTCATCGGCGTGCGCGAACTCACACGCTCAGCTCATGAGCTCGCGCGGCGGCGTGTGGTGGTTACACATTTCGAGATTCTAGCGAAACAACTGAACGTAACTGCCGAAGCCGACGTCACCTGAAGTCGGCCTCTTGTGAGCCGACTTCACCTCGATAAAATCTCCGCCCGTGTAGCCGAATCGGACGCGAGGCGTCCGAGCGGGGGAACCAACGAGCCGATCAGCGGCTCACGGGGCGTAGGTTTGCCGATGCGGATTTGCCGCAGCAAACCGGGGTACTTTCAAGCCCTAGCCCGACAGCTAACCTCGTAGGCGGGTCGAGACATGTGCTCTCGGCCCTATTTGAAAGGGCACTCGCGTCACGAGGTCTCTCGACGTTGAGCCAGCCCGATTGGGTTTTGAGGCGCTCCGCTGGAGAGTTCTGAAAATCGCCCGGCCGCAACCGGGCCGCGTCTGGATTCGCTGTTCTGAGTGCGGCACGATGCTCGCCACTTTCTTTCCCGAAGTCCTGTCACCCACGGAAAGAAATGCGACTCACCCGCGAATCAGAGCGGCAACACGTCCGTCGTGACACGTCCAACTCTCCGCTCGCGCCCAAGGAGACTTTCATGTCTGCTGTGATTGGTGTGCTGAACTTCCTGTCGATGTCGTCGATTCTCGCGGCAGCCCCCATTCCGGAAGGTGCCATGTGGCTGCTGACGAGGATCGTCGCGCCGCTGTTCGCGCTGTTGTTCGTCGCGTGGCTAGTGTTGCGGTACATCCCGAACGACGCGGTGGGTGTCGTCGAGAAACTGTGGTCGCTGAGTGGTTCGGTGCCCGAAGGTCGCATCATGGCATCGGGCGGCGAGGCGGGATTTCACTCCGATTTGTTGCGCGGTGGTCTGCACTTCGGTTTGTGGCGTTGGCAGTATGTCATTCACAAGATTCGGCTCGTGACGATTCCGCAGGGAAAGATCGGCTACGTCTACGCTCGCGACGGCGAGCCGCTGCCCCCCAGCCAGACGCTCGCGCGAGTCGTCGCCAGCAACAACTTTCAGGACGCGCGAGCGTTCCTCGGCGAGCGTGGCCGCGACACTCGCGGCCAGCGCGGCCGACAGCGAGCGATCTTGCGTGAAGGCGTGTACGCGATCAACCCCGCACTGTTCATCGTCATCACCGAGAACGCGGTCTATTCGCTGCGCGACTTGCAGACCGCTCAAGAGCGAGCCTCCGTGGAATCGTGGCAGTCGGAGCTGAAGGAAATTGACGGCTTCGATCCGGTGGTCGTTGGCGGCGGCATCAAAGTGCCTGACCCAATCAATCCCGAACAAACTCAAATCGTGGACAGCATCGGCATCGTGACCGTGCAGGACGGCCCTTCGCTGTTGCCGGGTGAAATCATCGCGCCGACCGTCGGAGCCGATCCGAGTGATCCGAACTACCACAACAATTTCCAAGACCCGGAAGCATTTCTCGCAGCCGGCGGCCGGCGCGGTCGGCAATACGCTCCGCTGACCGACGGCACCTACTTCATCAATCGCTGGTTCGCGAACGTGCGCATGATCCCGAAAACGATTGTGCCGATCGGACACGTCGGTGTCGTTGTCAGCTACTACGGCCAACAGGGTCGCGACCTGTCGGGCACCGCGTTCCGTCACGGCGAGCGTGTCGAAGAGGGTGAACGTGGCGTCTGGGAGAAAGCTCTCGGCCCCGGCAAGTACGCCTTCAACACCTACGCCGGCAGCATCGTGCTCGTGCCGACGACGAACTTCGTGCTGCACTGGATCACCGGCAAGTCCGAGTCGCATCGGTACGACGAGGGACTGAAGTCCATCGACCTCGTGACGAAGGACGCCTACGAGCCGATGCTGCCGCTGTCGGTCGTCGTTCACATCGACTACCAGAAAGCTCCGAGCGTCATTCAGCGATTCGGCGACGTGAAGAAGCTCATCACGCAGACGCTCGACCCGATGCTCAGCGCGTACTTCCGCGACGTCGCGCATCGCCGCACGATGCTGGAACTCTTGCAGCAGCGCGATGCGATTCAGGTTGAGGCTCGCGAGGAACTCCGTTCGCGATTCGGTCAATTCGACATGGAGTGCGTCGATGTGCTGATCGGCAAGCCGGACACGTCTGTGGAAGGTGGCTCGATCGAGACGCTGCTGGATCAACTCCGACAGCGACAGTTGTCGGTCGAGCAACTCGAAACTTACGACCGTCAGCGAGTCGCCGCCGACAAGCAGAGAGCGTTGAACGAGGCACAGGCTCAAGCCGCGATGCAGGCCAAACTCACCGCATCGCGCGTGCAAGTCCAGATCGCCGAAAGTGAGGCGGAAGCTGACCTCGCCCGCGCTCGCAAGAACGCGGAGAAAACGATCGTCGCCGCCGACGCTGAGTTGGCTCAATCACGACGTCGCGCCGAACAAACGGTGGTGCTCGCCGAAGCCGAGAGCCAACAACGCATCCTTGCCGGCAAAGGCGAAGCTCAGAAGGTCATGCAGATCGGCCTCTCGGAGGCGTCGGTGTTGCTGCGCAAGGTTGCCTCCTACGGCGACCCACGTTTGTACGCGCTGGCGTTGGTCTCCGAGCAATTGTCTCACAGCACTCAACCACTGGTCCCCGAACGCCTCTTCATGGCGAGCGGCTCCGACGGCGCGAGCGCCGGCAGTCAAAACGGCCAAGGCTTGATGGGCCTGCTCATCAGCCTGCTGGTCGCCGAGAAGTCCGGCTTCGAGATGTCGCAATCGGCGGACCTGGACCAACTCAAGCAGTTCTCCGACCGCATGGTCCAGGATGCGATGAAGTCGATGTCGCCGGCTGAGATTGCGGTTGACGTTGTGACTCCCACGGCTTGATGTCGTCGTGTCTTTGACAAGGTGACACGGTGAGGGGGTGACAAAGTGACGAAGACCATTCG
>CAZILR010000786.1:0-3101 GCA_964539995.1 uncultured Planctomyces sp. | reverse complement strand
ACGTGGCGGTGGCGGAGGGGGAGGCGGGGGCGGTCGCGTGGGTGGTGGAGGCGGAGGAAATTTCGGGGGTGGAGGCGGAGCTCGACCCTCGGTGGGAAGTGCTCCGTCCATCAATCGGCCATCGGCTCCGGCGGCTCGACCGTCAGCTCCGGCCGCGCGGCCCAATGTGGGAGGCGGAAGCCCTGGTGCGGGCAATCGGCCGGCCGTTCAACCGGGAGCACGGCCAAGCGGCGGAATTGCCCCTGGTTCAAGACCAGCGACGCAGCCCGGTGCTCGGCCCGGTGGAGGAACGGGGATTGGTTCGGGACAAGGCATCGGTTCCGGCGCGGGCACAGCGAATCGTCCTGCTCCGGGTGCCGGACAAGGGATCTCGAATCGAGCAGGCGTCGCGCAACAACCAGCAGCGAGGTTGCCTGGATTGGGTGCCGGCGCAGCGGCAGGATCGCTCGCGGGAAATCGCGCGGCGAATCGACCGCAGACCACGGAAGATCGCCGAGCCAGTTTGAACGATCGCATGTCTTCCGGGCGAGAAAACCGAACGCAGAATCAGGGCGACCGTCAGCAGGGACGTCAGGACCGCTTGGATGATCGCCAGGATTTTCGCAACGAGAACCGCGAAGACTGGCAGGGCTGGGCCGACAACGCGATGGAGAATCACGGCGACTGGTATCACGGCTCGTGGCAGCCAGGCGACGGCTGGAATCACATGTGGGACAACTACCCGGTGGCTTCAGCGCTTGGTGTGACCGCGTGGGGAGTCAATCGCCTCGCCTATGGATTTGGCATGTGGGGATATTCCAATCCCTACGCCAGCGGTGGCGGTGGAGGGAGCGGTAGCTACGACTACTCTGAACCGCTGGTTCAATACTCCGAACCCGCAGCCGCAACCGACCCGAACGCCGCGACGACGGCATCAACACTGCCAGCACCGACTGATGAAGGAATGGCCGCGTTTGAGGAAGCTCGCACCGCGTTCTATGGTGGAGACTACCCGACTGCGCTGACGAAGCTCGACACGACGCTCAAGACAATGCCGCACGACACCGTCGTCCATGAGTTCCGCAGCCTCGTGTTGTTCGCGTCGAAGAAGTATCCCGATTCGGCTGCGGCCATCTACGCGGTCCTCTCTGCCGGCCCCGGCTGGGATTGGACGACAATGAGCAGTCTGTATCCCGGCGTCGCGACCTACACGGAACAACTTCGTGCATTGGAAGATTTTTCTAAGGCGAACCCCAAGTCGGCGGACGGCCATTTTCTGCTGGGCTATCACTACCAAACGGCAGGCCATGCCGAGAGTGCTCTGAAACAATTCAAGCTGGCTCAGGCCGACTTGCCGGACGACAAGCTGATCAAGCAATTGGTCACGATGACGACTCCGCGCGACGCATCGAAGCAAACCGAGACTCCTCCCGAACCGCCTGCTGTGCCCCCGGAGAAAGTCCTCAAGGCCGAGCAATTCGTTGGCAACTGGAAATCCTCCGGCCAAGGAGCCACGTTCCAACTCGATCTCACGAAGGACGGGAACTTCACTTGGACGTACACACGCGGCAAACAGAAGCAATCGGTCAAGGGCGTGTTCGCCGTCGATCAAAACAATCTCGCACTGGAAGTCGATGACGGCAGCACCATGCTCGCCGAGATCGACTTCGCGAATCCGTCGCAGTTCAAATTCAAAATGATCGGCGGCGACGAAAAGGATCCGGGAATGGAGTTCAAGAAGGGTTGAGCCGGCCGCCTCGTCGAGGACGCTGCCCGCGTCCGCGTGACAGATCGAATCAATGTCCGACGGCCTTTGATGGCCGCCGTGGAAATTACTCAACGAACAACAATGCCGATCAAGCATCGCAGCTCGCAAGCGGAGGCAAACTCATGAAGACACGACTTTGGATCACAACCGTGGCGGCTCTCGTCGCCGTGGTCATTGGCTCGAACGATTTCGCGTTTGGTCGCGGTGGACGCGGAGGCGGTGGCGGTGGTTTCCGTGGAGGGGGGGGCGGAGGAGGTGGCTTCCGAGGTGGCGGAGGCGGCGGATTCAGTCGGCCCAGTGGCGGATCGCGTCCGTCGATTGGAAGTTCTCCCTCGTTCAGCCGACCGGCCGCTCGGCCAGCGACCCCGTCGAGGCCAGCCGCTCGCCCTTCAACTCCTGCTGCGCGACCGTCGGCACCGAGTCGTCCGTCGATCCCCAGCACTCGTCCGAGCACCGGAGCAGGTTCGCGGCCAAGCGTTGGAGGAGGGAACATCGGAGGCGGCAATCGCCCCAGCATCGGTAGTGGAGCAGGAAGCCGCCCCAGCATTGGTGGTGGTGCGACGGGCGGCAATCGTCCTTCACAACTGCCGAGCACTCGACCGGGTACAGGGATTGGGTCGGGCCAAGGAATCGGTTCCGGCGCGGGCATCGCGAATCGTCCCGGTGCTGGCTCTGGGATCTCGAACCGTCCCGGAATTTCGCAGCTTCCATCGAATCGTCTGCCGGGACTCGGCGCAGCCGCTGGCGCGGGAGCGATCGCGAATCGCTTGCCAAATCAAGGAGCGCGCGTTCAAGACCGCATGGCCGATCGGCCGTCAGCGGGGGATCGCCGAGCCAACCTCAGCGACCGCATGTCGGATGGCCGCCAAAACTGGCAAGACCGACGAGGTGATCGACAAGAAAATCGCGGCGATCGACAGGATAACCGGCAGCAGAATCGCGGCGACCGACAGGATGACCGGCAAGAGTTCCGAAACGAGAATCGCGAAGACTGGCAGAACTGGGCCGACAACGCCCACGATCATTATGGCGACTGGTATCACGGCGGCTGGTATCCCGGAGCCGGCTGGGGATACATGTGGGACAACTATCCGGTCGCAGCCGCGATTGGTCTGACCGGTTGGGCCGTCAACCGCATCGGCTATGGCTGGGGCTATTGGGGTTACTCGAATCCGTACTACTCGGATGGCGGCTCTTACGGCTACGACTACTCGGAGCCGTTGGTGGTCTACTGCGACAACTCCAGCACGAGCACGGCCACAACCACAGACGCAGCGGCGGCCGAATCGTCTTCCACCTTGCAAACGCCGCCCACCGACGAAGGCATGGCCGCCTTTGAAGAGGCTCGTGCGGC
>CAZILR010000785.1:0-3102 GCA_964539995.1 uncultured Planctomyces sp. | reverse complement strand
CAAGTTGTTGGCCCCGTGGTGCGTGTCGGAGGAATCGAGGCCCTGCAACAGAATCGTGCGGACGTCGGCCACGTCGTCGCCGTCGGTGTCTTTGAGAAACAGAATCTCCGGCGCACAGGTCACGATGACGCCGCCGTTCCAGAACTCGAAGCCCAGCGGGTTTTGCACGCGAGCGAACTCGGTGACTCGGTCGGCTTTGCCGTCGTTGTTGTCATCGTGGACGATGATCAGAGCATCGTTCATTTCCTTCAGCGGTTCCCACTTGGGATACGTCGGCCAGACGGCGGCCCACAGTCGCCCCTTGGTGTCGAACTGCATCTGCACCGGGTTCACGAGCTGCGGAAACCTCGCCTCATCGGCGAACAGGCGGACTTCAGACCCGTCCGCGATCGCCATGTGCTTGAGTCCCTCTTCGCCGCTGACGTACTTCAGACGTCCTTCCTTCACCGCGCTGGAACTCTTGCTGCCGCCGCCGACGTTGGAGATCACTTCGACCGGCTTCGGGACGTTGCTGTCATCGACGGTGACATCTTGGCCCTGAGCCACGGCCCACACGCGAGCGTCCCGATTCATGGTCATCACATCGAGCATCGACAGTTCGTGCTGCAACACGACGGCGTTGGTTTGGTCGTTCGTGAATTTCAACGTCGAGCGTCCGCCCCACACGTCGTTGCCGTCGCGAGCGCGGTAGCGGTTATTCCAATGATTGTCCTTGTCGAGTACCGCGTTCCGCAGCGGTTCCATCGCCGACGATGTGGTCGCCGGTTTGCCGAGCAATGCCGTGGCGATGACTTCCGCCAGTTGGCGATTCCCCTCGGCTGTCAGATGCACGCCGTTGATCGTCAGCGGCGAGCTGGCTTCCTTGAACAGCGTGCGCGACGGATGAAACAGATCTACGAAGGCCACGCCCGCTTCGTTCGCCGCCGCGCGTGTCGCCGCTGTGTAGGCTTCGAGCTGAGCGTTGTGAGCCTTGCCGTCCGGCACGTTCGGGTTGCCCGTGTTTTCGTGAGCGATCGGGCTGAACAACACGATGCGCGGGAACGATTTTCCGTTGGCTTTCGACCCGCGCGTCTTCTTCACAAACGCGATCAGTCTCTGCTGATACTCGGCGGCCTTCTCGACGCCATCAAACGATTCGTTGTAGCCGAAGAACGCGAAGACAACATCGGCCTTCACATGCTGGAGGTACTCCGTGATTGAGGTCGCTCCGCTGCTGCGCGGGAACGAGTCCGGTCGGTCGCCGCTGACGCTCATGTTGCGGAAACGGACTTGTTTGCCGCGCAGCTCGCTCTGCAACAGAGTCTCCATCCAGCCGTCGTGCTGCATCCGATCGGGCAAGCCGTTCCCCAGAATCGCGACAACATCGCCTTGCTGAAACGCGAACGGCAGCGGATCGCGATAGCCCGCAGGAACGTCGGCGAGCGAAGCCTCATTGGCCGGCTTCGGAGTGTCCTTCTTGCCGCTGTCAGTCGCGGTCTTCGCGCCTCCTTTGACCGGCTCTCCGGTCTTCCCGGCGTAGGTCAGCCAGCTCATCCGGCCATCGTTCTCGACATCAATGACCATCACCTCCGGCGCGGCGACATTCTCCGCGCGGAAGACTTCCTTCCGATCCGCATCCAGCAGCGTGATGGTGAATCCCTCCAGCCGCTGCTCGAAGCCAGCGCGATTCCAGATGCCGACCTTTTCAATCTTCGCGGACGTTTTCAGATCGACTTCCCACCAGGGATTCGTCGAACCGGCGTTCGTCGTATGAGTCTGCCCGCCTTTGGCCCAGTCGGGCGATTTGTTGCCGTCAATCCCCTTGGCCGCAGTCCCCTCGCCGTTGGTGCTCGATTGAGTCGCGGTTCCATTCGGAGCGATGTTCTGGTTGCCGCTGATCACTTCCACTTCGGCCAGAGTCAAAATGCGTTTGTCGCCGGGAAGCTCGATGCGAACAAAGCGAGCCGGCTTGCCGGTGACGAAGGCTTTAGCCGGTCGCGTTTCCGAACGCGCTGGTTCAGGCTTCGTATCAGGCTTGTCGTTCTTCGGCTTGTCTTTCTTGCCGCCTTCCTTGGCGGAGGGTTTAGGCAACGGGAGTTGTGATTCCGCGTCGGACTTCTCCGCCGCCGAGCCGTTGAGGGTCTCGCCCCACAGCGTCTTCAACAGTGCGAACATGTCAGGATCGTGCTTCTCCAGTTGCTCGCGAGTGAACGGGAAGAAATCGTTCGTTGAGAAGAACGCTTCGCTGCACTCGGCGAAGTACTCCATCGGATTTGTCATCGCGTAGGCGCGGACGTTGGCCGAGCGGCCGTCGCCGAAGCGTTGCTCGACTCGCTCGTACAGACCTTTTTCTTTGGCCTTTTCAAACGCGGCTTTGAGGTCCGCATTGCCGAAGCCTTTGGCAAGCACTCGGTCGTGATAGGCATGAGCCAGTTCATGCAGCGCGAAGTTCGGCATCCGTTTGGTTTCACGCTCGAAGATGCGGACGTTCGTGAATTCGACCCCCTTCTCCATCGCCGGATCGCGTTTGTTGTCGCGCAGCCAGCCGACACCGGGGTGATACTCGGCGCGCGGCTGCACCTTCGGATATTCGGGAGAAAACCAGAGCGGCACTTTCCGCAATTCCACGACGGCCGCGGCGGGAACCACACCCACAATCTCTTGAAGTTGCACGGTCAGCAGTTCCAAAGCCCGTTCCGTCGCGGCCTTGTCCTGCTCCAGCAATTCGTCGCTGATGAGCAACGTCCAGCCTTCGATCATTTTCGTCTGACGGCCCGCCGCTTTGGCTGGCTCAGCGGCATCGACCAGATTCGTTCCCGCGAGAAAGGCCAGACAGATCAAGGCAACGTAGGGCTTCATGGAATTTCTCCGATAGAGTGATCGGTCGTGAATGAGATGTTTAACCCCAACACCAACGGCGTGCGAACGAGTCGCTGGTGGCGCGGCATGGATTGAAGAGCAAGTCGCAAGTGATCGGCCAATGCTCGCGTGACATCTGCCTCGGCGACTTCGGTCGGATTCCCACCGAACACGACGAGCGAGTTCTGCGCACCGGGCGTCCGCTGGTGGGCCACCTCGAAATGCAAGGGCATCGACCGCACGACCCGGTCTGGTGCCTGACGA
>CAZILR010000784.1:0-3107 GCA_964539995.1 uncultured Planctomyces sp. | reverse complement strand
GGGTGAATCAGGAACTCGCAGAACGTCGAAGTGACGAGTCCGCCGAGAATCACCGTGGCTACGGGATACAAAATTTCGCGACCCGGCTCTTGGCCGCCGAGCACCAGCGGCACAAGTCCGATGCCAGCGGTCAAAGCCGTCATCAGCACGGGGGCGAGCCGTTCCAGGCTGCCGCGAATGACCATCTGCGGCGTGAAGTCTTCGCCTTCTTCCTTCATCAAGTGGAAGTAGTGCGTGACGAGCAGAATGCCATTGCGAACCGCGATGCCGCCCAGCGAAATGAAGCCCACAAGACTGGCGACGGTCAGCGATTGCTTGGTGAGCACCAACGCCAGCACGCCGCCGATGAACGCGGTTGGCAAAGCGTTGAGGATTTGCAGCACGATCCGCACGGACGGATACAGCAGCATCAGCACGATAAACATGCCGACGACCGACACGGCCGCGAGCACAAGAATCAGCGTGGTGGCTCGCTGCTGGCTCTCGAACTGGCCGCCGTATTCAATGTAGTAGCCTTCGGGGAGCGTGACTTCGCGACCGACGCGCTGCTGGATTTCGGCGACGGCGCTCGCGAGATCGCGGTCTTGCGTGTTGCAGCGGATGACGATGCGGCGGCGCGCGTTCTCGCGGTTGATGGCTTTCGGGCCGCTCCCTTCGCCGATGTCGGCGAGTTCGCGGAGTTCAATCTGGCCCCGATTGTTCGGCAGGTCGATGCGCAGGCGGCTGAGGTTCGCATAATCCGTGCGGTAGCTCTCTTCCAGTCGCACCAGCAAGTCGAAACGCCGCTGACCTTCCAAGACTTGTGAGACGACTTCACCTTGCAACGCCGTTTGCAGAATCTGCGCGACATAGGTTCGTGTCAGCCCATGAAACGCGAGGTCATCCGATCGCAGCCGGATGTGCAACTCTTCGGTTTGGCGAATCGGCTCGACAACGGGTGGTGTGACTCCGGGCACGTTTTGAATCGTGGCCCGCACTCGTTCGGAGAGTTGCTGCAACGTGTCGAGGTCATCGCCGACGATCTTGACCGCGATCTGAGCGTACACGCCGGAGACCATGTGACTGATGAGATGCGCGAGCGGTTGCTCGACTTCGATGTCCACACCGGGAACTTCATCGCGGATTTCCTTGAGCAGTTGAGCGATGATGTCCTCGCGATGCCGACCGCTGGTGGGATTCATGCTCAGGATGTATTCGCCGGTGTTGACGGGCGAGGCGTGCTCGTCCATTTCGGCTCGGCCGGTGCGACGCACGAAATTCAGAATCTCTCCGTTTGGGTTCTTGTCCGATTTCTGCATGGACCGGAACTTCGCGTCGATGAGTCCCGACACCTGATTGGACGCGCCCAGCGACGATCCCGGCGGCAGCGTCACGTTGACTTGAATGCTTCCCTCGTCGAATTGCGGCAGGAAATCGCGGCCAAGACGCGACATCTCCCATGCGGCAAACCCGACCAGCGACCACGTCAGCATCAACAGCCAGCCGGGTCGGGCCATGCTGAAGCGGATCAGAAACGACGCGACCCATTTCAGGAATCGCAACAACGCCCCGTCGTGTTCCGCGTGAGTCGCCCTCGATTGCGGCAACAAGTAGTACGACAACACGGGTGTCACCGTCAGCGACACCAACAGCGACGCCAGAATCGAAACGATGTAGGCCACGCCGAGCGGTGCGAACAATCGGCCTTCAACTCCCGACAGTGCGAACAGCGGCAGGAACACGAGAATCACGACGGCCGTGCCAAACACAATGGCGCTGCGGATTTCCTTGCTGGCTTCATAGACGACGGTGAGAGGATTTTCGATTTTTGATTTTTGATTTTCGATTGGAGAACAGGCGACACTGCTTTTGTCTTCAATCGAAAATCGAAAATCATCAATCGAAAATTGCCGCGAGCGCGCGGCAGACTCTCGAAGCCTCCGGAAGATGTTTTCGACATCGACGATGGCGTCATCGACCAGTTCACCCATCGCGACGGCGATGCCGCCGAGAGTCATGACGTTGATCGACAGGTGCGTGCCGGTCAGGACGCCGATGATCCGAAACACGAGCGTCGTGATGACCAGCGACAGCGGGATCGCGGACAGCGTGATGAAAGTCGTGCGGAAGTTGAGCAAAAACAGAAACAGAATGATCAAGACCAGCACGGCCCCAATGACGAGAGCCTCGCCGACGTTGAAGATGCCTCGGTCGATGAAGTTCCGCAGTTGAAACAGTTCCGAGTTGATGACGAGGTCCGCCGTCAGCGAGGCTTCGGATTGCCGGAGCGTCTCAGTCATGCCGTCGGTCAACCCACGCGTATCGACGTGCGGTTGCTTGACGATCGTGAAGACGACTCCGACGCGCCCGTTGATGCTGCCGTCGCCGCGCTTGAACTGCGGACCTTCGACGACTTGGGCGACTTGGCTCAACAACACTGACCGATCTTCGTGAACTTTGATCGGGATTTTCCGCAGGTCTTCCAAAACGACTCGCGAGTCCGGTCCCAGCCGACCGAGCACGCGGATCGGCCGTTCGGTTTCGCCCGTCACGGCAAAGCCACCACTTGCGTTGATGTTGCTTTCCTTCAAAGCCTGCTCGACTTCGTGCAACGTCACGTCGTATTCGAGCAACGCGGCCGGGTCGATCAGCACTTGATACTGCTTGCGGTCTCCGCCGAGCAGAAACACTTCCGCGACGCCGGTGACTTTCAGCAATCGCGGGCGAATCACCCAATCGGCCAACGTCCGCAGCGACATCTGTTGCTCGGCTTGAGTCGGGAATCGAACGTCGTGCTGCTGACCGTTGATCATCAAGGTCGCGCGATGTTCGTGGTCGTCAGCCCGGTGTTGGCCTGCGGGTTCCGAAGTCGCCCACTTGATGCGGTCGATCTTGATGGATTCCCACGACTCCAATCGGTGTCGGTCGCTGACACGCCACGCCGCGACACGCGGCGGCTCATTCGCGGGATGAATGAGTTCGGCAAGCAGTCCTGTCTTTCCGATGGGAGCGAGTTCTCCACCGCTCGGACCATCCTGCCGATAAATCCCGGCGACCACGATCTGTCCCATGATTGAAGCGGGCGGCGTCATCTGCGGACGAATGCCTTCCGGCAGGATGCCTTCCAG
>CAZILR010000783.1:0-3110 GCA_964539995.1 uncultured Planctomyces sp. | reverse complement strand
AACGGAGCAAGTGCTGCCACGGCCGCAAGTGGTTGTGACAGCGGACAAGTTTGTTTTCAGGGATGACCAACAACGGGTCGTTCAACAGCTCTCTTACACGCTGGACTCGGACAGCAACCCGGCACGGATCAACCTCAGCGAGTTGGCACTTTCGCCCAACGATCAGTCCGGTGGCAGCCGCCGAAGATACCTCGGCATTTATTCGCTGTCGGACGACACACTGCGCCTGGCCTATTCCGATAGTGTTTACATGCGTCCGAGGGAGTTTTTGCCACGACGGTTGAGCCGAACCTTCGTGCTCAAACGCGACAAGGCCGCAACTCGATGAATTGGAAATCTCAAATGACTCGGATGACAGTTTGCTGCTTAGCTTTCTTCGCCGTCACGGTCTCGCCGGTTGTCGGCTTCGGCTTTGACGAATCTCCGGTCTCGTTCGTCAACGACGTTCAGCCGATTTTGACGAAGTTGGGGTGCAATCAGGGGGCCTGTCATGGGGCGCAGTACGGGCAGGGTGGGTTCAAGTTGTCGTTGCGAGCGTTTGATGATGGGGCGGATTATGGGGAACTCGTGCGCGGGGCGTATGGGCGGCGGATGAAGGGGGCGGTGCCGGAGGAGAGTTTGTTGCTCACGAAGCCGTTGATGGACGTGCCGCATGGAGGCGGGCGACGGCTGAAGCGGGGGTCGTGGGCGTTTGAGACGCTCGTGAAGTGGATGAAGCAAGGTGCTCCCGGGCCGCAGGCGAATGATCGGAAGCTCAAGCAAGTGGTCGTCGCGCCGAGCGAAGCGATTCTGCAATCGGGCCAGACGGCGCAGGTCTCGGCGAAGGCGATCTACGAGGACGGCTTTGAAGAACCGATCGAACGCAAGGTGTCGTTCGACAGCATGAATGCCTCCGTGGCCGAGGTCACACCTGAGGGACTCGTCACCGCGACGGGCAAGGGTGAGACGGTCGTGATGGTGCGGTATCTCGGCACGGTCTCGGTGTGTCGCATCGTCGTGCCGTTTGGGCAGAGCGTCGGTCTCGAAAACTTCGCGAAGAACAATTTCGTGGACGAGCTGTGGGTCGAGAAGTGGCGGAAGACGGGACTCTCGCCGACGAAGAATTGCACCGACGAAGAGTTCTTTCGGCGGATTCATCTCAGCACGATTGCCACGCTGCCCACGCCCGACGAGATCAAAGCGTTTCTCTCCGACACCGATCCCGACAAGCGGAACAAGGCGATCGACCGCGTGCTGCAACGGCCGGAGTACATGGATTTCTGTGCCTACAAGTGGGGCGACCTGCTGCGGAACAATCGGAACAGTCTCCAGAAGAAAGGCATGTGGTCGCTGCACAACTGGCTGCGAGCCTCCTTTCGCGACAATAAGCCGATGGACCAGTTCGCCACCGAACTGATCACCGCCGTCGGCAGTCCGTATCAGAATGGGCCGGTCAACTTCTTCGTCAACGGCTATCAAGAAGAATGGACCGAAGCAACCGCCGCGACATTTCTCGGCGTGCGCGTGCAATGCGCGAAGTGCCATCATCACCCGTATGAAAATATCTCGCAGGCCGACTACCACAGCCTGCGAGCCTTCTTCGCTCGCGTCGGCAAGAAAAGTTCCTGGGAGTTCGGCATTCAGGGCGGCGAGTTCGTCATCTATGTGAACGACACCGGCGAAGTCGGCCACCCGCGCACTGGAGCGATCCTGCCACCGAAGCCGCTCGGAGCCGCTCCGGCCGACGACCCGGTCGATCGCCGCCGAGCACTCGCGGCATGGCTGGTTGACAAGAGCAACCTCGCATTCGCTCGCAACCTGACAAACCGCTACTGGGGCTACTACTTCGGCCGCGGACTCGTCTCGCCCATCGACGACATGCGAGTGACGAATCCCGCTGCGAACTCAGAACTCCTCGACGCACTCGCCCGTGACCTGATCGCTCACAACTACGACGTGAAGCACCTGCTGCGAACGATCATGCGGTCGCACGTTTATCAGTTGAGTTCTGCTTCGGTGAGCGGCATGGCGCTAGCCGCCGGTAATTCTGCGCCACCCACTCCGACACCGGCGGCTAGCGCCGTGCCGCTCACGAATCCCGACGGCGACAACCGTTACGTCACGCATTTTTCACCGACGCGACTGAAGGCCGAGCAACTGCTCGACGCCGTCGATTTCGCTTGCGGCACGCAAGAAAAATTCCCGGAAGTCCCGCTCGGCTTCCGAGCGATCGCGCTGCCGGACTCCAATTTCCCGAATGAATTCCTCGACGCCTTCGGCCGCCCGCGTCGAGTCATTACCTGCGAATGCGAACGCAGCGACACGCCCAGCATGACTCAAGCCCTGCTGATGATCAGCGGTGGCCTGCTCAACCGCAAAGTCGCCGACGGCAATGGCCGCATCGCCAAGCTCGTCAAAGCCGGCACACCCGCCGATCAAGTTGTTGACGAACTCTTTCTCTGTTCGCTTTCGAGAATACCGACACCTGAAGAGAAGCAAGCGGCACTTGCCGAGATCGCCACCGCCTCCAGTCCGCAGGAAGGCTACGAAGATTTCCTGTGGACCTTGCTCAACACTCGTGAATTCCAATTCAATCACTGAAGGTGAATTGATGCCGAACATTCCTGCCTCAAGACGTGCGTTTCTCCAAGCCAGCGGCGTTGCCGCCGGAGCCTTCGTCGGTGGGCGAAACCTCATCGCCGAATCGACGAACGCAAACCCTCCGGCCAAGCGAGCGATCGTCCTGTTCCTGCAAGGGGGCTGTTCGCAGCTCGACACCTGGGACATGAAGCCGCAGGCACCGGCCGAGTATCGAGGCGAATTCGATTCCATCGCGACAGCAACGCCGGGATATCGCCTGTGCGAACACATGCCGATGCTGGCTGCGCGGACGGATCGGTTCAACGTGCTGCGGAGCGTCCATCACGGGACGCCGAGTCATGAGGCGGCGATTCATTGGGTGTTGACCGGCTACGACTACCCAGGAGCAAACACGACCACGAAGAACCGGAACGACAAGCCGTCGGTCGGTTCGTTCGTCGCGAAGGTCAAAGGCCCCAGCCAGCCGGGGTTGCCGGCGTATTTTTGCGTGCCGGACAAAGGGCAGCTCGGCGATCGTGTGCGCTACGCCG
>CAZILR010000782.1:0-3114 GCA_964539995.1 uncultured Planctomyces sp. | reverse complement strand
ACGTTGGGAGCCGCCGGTCTCAAAGCCGCGTCCGAGCAAGCGGTGCTCAACGCAAACTACCTGCGAGCAAAACTCGATGACGTCTTGCCCGTCCCTCACGGCGAGCGTTGCATGCATGAATTCGTTGCCTCGGCCGAAAAAGCAAAATCCGAAAAAGGGATCACCGCGATGGACATCGCCAAGCGGTTGCTCGACTACGGGTATTACGCCCCGACCGTCTACTTTCCTCAAATCGTCCCGGAAGCCCTCATGGTCGAGCCGACGGAAACCGAATCGCAACAAACGCTCGATGCCTTCGCCGATACGATCCGCACGATTCTGACCGAACCGCCGGAGTTCCTGCACAACGCTCCGCACGAGACGCCAATCTCACGGCCCGACGAAGTCAAAGCGGGACGACAATTAGTCCTGCGCTGGAAGCGGTAAGCGATGAACGAGGCCGTTCATGTGATTCTCGACGAACCGCAATCGGGTGCCTGGAACATGGCCGTCGATGAGGCACTGCTGGAAGAGTCGCTTCAGAACGGGATCATTTTCCTGCGTCTGTATCGTTGGTCCGAGCCGACGGTCTCCTTGGGCTACTTTCAAAAAGACGACGAACTGCATCGCGACCCGCGACTCGCGAACTTGCCGAGCGTGCGGCGGCTCTCCGGTGGCGGTGCGATCTTGCATCATCACGAGCAGACCTACTCGTGCAGTTTGCCGCCGTCACATCGGCTCGCTCAGCAGCCGTATCGGCTCTACGAGGAAATCCATGCCGTCGTGGTTTCATGGCTGACCGAATGCGGCATCCGCGTCACGGCGCGCGGCCACAACTCCGCCCAGAATGAAGAGCCATTTCTGTGTTTCTTGCGAACGGCCGCGCCGGATTTGGTCGTGAGTGGGCACAAGATTTTGGGAAGTGCTCAACGGCGGCGGAAAGGAGCTGTACTCCAACATGGAAGTTTGCTCCTCAAGGCATCGGAACACGCGCCGGAGTTGTTGGGGCTGAGCGAGTTGGCTCCGATATTTCCTGACACGTTTGTGGCATGGGACCAACTTGCACTGCGGCTGGCTCGGTGCTTGGGCGTTGCGGATTCCATCCGAGAGCTTCCGGAATCGGTACGAACCAAAGCGTCGATGTTGTTCAACGAGCGTGTCATGACTGACCGTTGGACCGCGCAAGACCAGCAAGTATCAAGGTTTCAGATTTCGACCGATTGACAGTCGTTTGTGCCACGAGTAGCGTTCCTGCACCTTTCTGATGAATGCCCTTTTCTGAACTGCCTCCTCCTCGACGGCAACGGGTGTTCGATCATGTGAGTTCGTTGTGAAGCGAAATCCATTGCATTTTCATAAGGTGGATTTTTCTCAACCAATCATTGATTTGGAATTCGGAATTCGCTCGATAAGCTGGTGCCATCTCGAGCAAGGAGTTGCGTCATGTTGAGGGCGGAACTGAAAGTGGTGGGTGGTAAGCAACACGGCTCACTCATCGCACTTCAGACGAAAAAGTTTTTGGTGGGACGCGAACAGGATTGCCAACTACGCCCCTCCAGTGAATCGGTGAGCCGGCATCACTGTGTCTTCACGGTGGATGATTTCGGTGTCCGCCTGCGCGACTTGGGCAGCACGAATGGCACTTTCGTCAATGGTCAGCGGGTTCAAGGCCAAGCGATCCTGCAACCCGGTGACCACATTCTGATTGGCAAGCTGGAATTTGAAATTGTCATTGAGGGTGCCGTCGCGGCGGTACAACACGCGCGCGGCGTGGCGTCCGTGGGATCGGCGTCCGATGCGGGTTTTATGTTGAGCGATCTCGCTGAATTGCCGGAAGCCGCTCCGCTCGATCAGACGTTGGTGGACAGTGGACCGACAAAGATTCTCGGACATGTCGATCAAACGGCGGCCAGCGAGACGGCGGTGATGCGTGCGGACGACACAAGTCTGATCCCGCCAACGGCTCCCGCTGCGTTGCCGATCGAGCAGACGACTGACGAAGTTTTGCCGGTCAGTCCCGTCGTTGACGCCGCCGCTCAGACTCAGCCAATGCCGGCCATGCCGCCACCGATGGCCCCCCAAGGAATGCCCGCTCCAAGTCCTGCGGCGATGATGTCACCCTACGGAATGCCAGGGGCTATGCCTGGGACTTACCCGCCACAGCCGACTTACCTTCAGGCTCCGTTCGCTAACTACGCACCGCAGTACATGCCCAATCCGTATGGCATGCAGCAGCCCTTTATGCCGCAACCGGGATACATGGACCCGGCCTATCAGCAACAGATGGCTTACCAGCAGCAAATGGCTCAGCAGGCGATGATGGCGCAGTACGCTGCTCAACCCGCGACGTTTGTTGAGGAGGAGATGCCGGAACCTGAAACGAAGACGAAAGCCGTCAATGTTCCCGCGATTAGTTTGCCGCCACCTGAAGAAACAGGAGCGAAACCACCACTGCCTCCGCCGCCAGCCAGGACCGAGGGAACAACTGCCGTTGTCGCTGCGGAAGTTCCGAATCGGCAATTGGCCGCAGACATCCTCAACAAGTTCAAAAACCGCCGATAGGCGGCATGGCCTTGCCGTCACACCGATCGAAGGAGCATTTCCGTGTCTGAACCAAATCCTGCCGCTGCCGCCGCTGACCAACAACGACGCTACCGCGAACTGCTCGACTTGCTCCCCTTGGCGATCACTTTGGCCGGCCTGCCGCACAGCGAGGGGACTCGCTACTACACGGAAGAGCAAATCGAATTACGGGCCAACACAGTTCGCCACGCCTTCAAGTTCGCGCGACAGTTGGCTAGAGACTACATCCAGAGGTAATCGAACTGGTTGGCCTCACCTCCCTGACCAGCCGCTTTTTTTGGCAGGTTGAGGTGTTCTCGAAACCTCTGCGGAATGTTGCCGGTATGTCCGGTGATTGACTCGGTTTCGGTGACGTCGGCCATCGACGGTGTCTTTTGTCAGCGTCAAGATGGGCACGGTCTTGTGGACGCGATCCCGCGAGACGCAGCGTGTCAGTCCTGACCGAACAAAAAATCTGCTCCACGATGGGATGCCGGCTTGAGCGTGGACGTCAGCGAGGTCGAGTTAGTCCAAGGTTGTTTGGCGGGCGATGTCGCCTGCCAACGGCTGTTC
>CAZILR010000781.1:0-3132 GCA_964539995.1 uncultured Planctomyces sp. | reverse complement strand
ACAAAGCCTTGACCTTGCAGTCGCACGAGTCGCTGCCGCACGGCTGTTGCCGTCACACCGACTGAGCCGCAAATCTCTGAAATCGTCCCCGATCCGAGCCGATGAAGCTGATCCAAGAACGTTCGATCGCTGGTTTCGAGTGCCGCTTTCATGGCTAAACCAATTTAGGAGCCTTGAAGTTACGTCAATTCATCAGTTGCACAACCACTGCCCACCTGACGATGGTATCCGTGCTCGATAATTTTGACAACGAAAATTGTCAAAATGTGGCTGACCCAAGCGGCAACCGCTCATCAGAGGGCGCGGAATTCATCGCGTTTTCGGAATCGAACTCGAACCAGAAAAGTCCGAGAACTAAACTCTGTGCCGACCGACGACGCCCGGCACATCGCGAACCATTTCCATCAGCGCGGTATCGAGGAGACGCGGTGATCGTCGAGGGAACAGACCGATGAGCCAACCTCTACCAGTAGGCGGTTCAGCATCCGGTGAGGCATCAGCGGGGTTCGCTTTTCGGCCACCCTCGCAGGGCTGGGAGCAGATTCGTTTCGCGGATGGGCCACAGAGTTTCTTGTGGGTCTGGTTCAAACCCACGACAGCTCCTCAGGGGCTGATCGTGCGAATTCCAGACGAGGTTTCGCAGGCTCAGTCGTTGACGCTTCGCATCATCCTGCATTTGGCCGGTGTCGATCCAACTTGGGTGGCAATGTGGCAGGTCTACGGCATGGCCTATCCGGGCCTGAGTGGAGCCAATCCACTTTTAGATCAACCGATTCCCGCGCCGGTGGCCGGAGCTGATCCGAGCATCGTGATTTTCGTTGGGGTACCACAGCCGGTTTTTGTTCCCATGCCTCAATTCGCGATGCCGATGGGATCACTGGTGAGCCAGGCATCGCCGCCACTCTCGGGCAACTCGGTGGAAACTCTTGAGCGGCTGGATATCGAATGGACCGCCGCGATGGACGTCGAAAAAGATCTCGAACGTCTTCGCAAGATGCTGGTCGATATGATGAGCCGGTTGAAGTCGATGAATCGCGACCTCAATCCCGATGAGCGTCTGTATTCGAGTCGCGAAGACAAACAGGATTGGCAAGACGCGAGACGATTCTTGCGTGACTCGGATAATCGGCTGCGGGCTGCCGTTAAGGAGTTTGACATCGGGGATCCCAGTTCGGCCGGACACAAACGCCATTTCGAGGGGCTTTACTCCCAGTTCGTGGCCCCGCGAGTTCCATTCGATGGCATGGAGCAAGCACTCAACGGGTTTGAGTTCTATCGAAAGCTGCTCACGACCTTGCAAGGCAAAATGAACAGCGTCTTCCTGGCAGCTCAGAGCAACGCCGAACGCCGGGCACAAATGGTGTTGGCTCGAATCGCCAACAAGGTCCGCGAAGCGTCCAACAAAAAGACGGCGCTGGGTGTCGTCATGGATGGCTGACGGCAGGACTGCCTGGCCGTCAGGATTGCGGTCCATCCTTGAGCGATCCAGCGGGAGTCGCGCCGTGGCGAGCTAATTCTCCGCGTAACTGCTGGCCGAGAACGCTGTGCTTTCTGCCGTAGCCGAAGTAGATACACATCCCGATCGCCAGCCAGCCGATGAGCCGATACCAGTTCTCCGCCGGTAGTGAAAACATCAGCATCAGACAGGCAGCGATTCCCAGCATCGGGATGATCGGAACGAGCGGGCAACGGAACGGCCGCGGAGTGTCTGGGTTCGTCTTGCGCATGATGAGCACCGCCCCGCACACAATCACGAACGCGAACAGCGTCCCGATGTTGGTGAGATCAAGCAGAGCGTCAATCGGCAGAAGTCCCGCCAACACTCCGACAAACACGCCGATCAGAATGGTGCTCTTCCACGGCGTTTGAAATCGGGGATGCACGTCCGCGAAGAACTTGCTAGGAACCAGGCCATCGCGAGCCATCGCGAGGAACACACGCGGAGCACTCAACATCATGACGAGCAGCACCGACGTGATTCCGGCCACGCCCGCTGCGGCGATGATGAACTCGGCCCACGGCAACCCGGCGTGCTTGAAGGCGCTCGACACACCGGAGTTGATGTCGATCTCGTTGTAGCGAACCATGCCCGTCAGCACGGCCACCACCGCGATGTACAGCACCGTGCAAATCAAGAGTGAGGCCACGATCGCGACCGGAACATCACGCTGTGGATTTTTGGCCTCTTCGGCGTGAGTCGATACGCTGTCGAAACCGATGTACGCGAAGAAGATGATGGCCGCTCCCGCCAACACGCCGACGGGACGGCCGTTCTGCGGTTCACCCAAGATCGGTTGCCCAAAGAAGCTCAGCCCTGACCAACCGAACGGAGCAAAAGGAGTCCAGTTTGCGGAGTTGATGTAGAAAACGCCCACTCCGATCACGAACAGCACGGCCGCAACCTTCACAATGACCATCGCGGTATTGAACCCTGCGCTCTCCTGAATCCCTTTGACCAATACCGCAGTCACGATGGCGACAATCAGAACCGCCGGCAGATTGACCCAAGCTCCGGTCGCCACGAAGTGCCCATTTTCGTAAACCAGCGGATTCTTGCTGATGATGTCTGGGAGCACGATGTCGAACTTCTTGAGCACCGCTTGAAAGTAGCCCGACCAGCCATTGGCGACGGTGGCCGCTCCGACCGCGTATTCCAGAACCAAGTCCCAGCCGATGATCCAAGCGAAAAGTTCGCCCATTGTCGTGTAGGCGTAGGTGTAGGCACTGCCGGCGACTGGAGCCATTGATGCAAATTCGGCGTAGCACAGCGCTGCAAAGATGCAGGTCAGTCCTGCGACCACATACGAGACCATCAGCGCCGGCCCCGCGATGTCGTGTGCCGCCTTTCCGGTCGAGACAAAAATGCCCGCTCCGATGACCGCACCAATGCCCAAGCTCGTCAGCGCGACTGGACCCAACGCCCGTTTCAGGCGGTGGTCCCCGGCCATTTCGTCGAGCAAATCCTGAAGATTCTTCTTCGCAAAGAACTGATTCTGCGACATGCCGTCCGCCTCCGATGGGATGTACTCAACGCCGAGTTGCGTGAGGCGGGTAGCGTATTGACGTGGGGCAGGTTTTCAACCTGCCCGGACATCAATCAGTCGAGAGTTGGAGAGAACGGCACCGCGACGA
>CAZILR010000780.1:0-3137 GCA_964539995.1 uncultured Planctomyces sp. | reverse complement strand
TCACTCTTGCCGTCGTAGTTGAGCACCCAATCCTGCGGCTGCCAGTGACCTTGATGGCCGGGGTCGTTCACCCAATTCGTGAGATCAAGTCCCGTGTAGAGCGACCGAAATCCGTCGATCACCGGCTGCACTTCCTCGGTCGGTGGGTTCGATGACGGTAACTCTTTGATCCGCAAATTGCGGAAGTGACACTCCGAGCCTTCGGATTCGAGACAGATGTAGCCTTTGCGCGGTCGGCACTCACTGCCACCTGACACGACCTTGCCGTTGACCGCCAGCTTGAGGATTCCGTCACGGCACTCGACGCGGTAGTGATTCCATTCCGGCGACGGCTTGCTGCGCTTCTCGCTGGGCAGACAACGCTCGCTTCCGGCGGGATGCGGGCGATCGGGCTTCATTCGCGCGCCGTGAATCGAGAAGACATCACCATGACTCGTGTAGTTCGCGGTCTCGTGACCGTCGAGCACTTGGACTTCAATGCTCTTGGCGAACGGCGTCCCTTGAGCCGTCAGCGGATGACTCCAAACGAACACACCCGCGTTCCCTTTCGGCTGCATGTGCCGCCATTCGAGTTCGAGGATGAAGTTCTCGTACTGCTTCGCCGTCCGCATGACGCCGGTCGGCTTGCCGGTGCTGACGATCAACCCATCCTTCGCGGTGAACGTGTTCGGGGCGACGTTGACCGGCACCCAGCCAGATAAATCTTTGCCGTTGAAGAGCGGCGTGAATCCGTCCTCCTCCGTTCGCGCCGGTTGCTGCGTGAACGCCAAGACAAACAGAACGAACAAAACCGCGAACAATTTCCGCATGACGGTGTTCCTTAGGGTTGGTCAGCACGTTCAACAGGTTCCAAGGACTCGATGCCGCGCTCGCCTGACCGAGCCTCGTTGGCCTCGATCAATCGCGCCCATTCTTCAAACTCGTCCGCGTCTTTCAACCGCCGCTCCGAATCGAAACGCAATCGGCTGAGCCAACGCAGCCCGTTGGCGATCCGCCGACAGGCCACGGCGACGTCGGTGGCTGTGATGTCGAACGCCCGCGCGGCGTCGGCTTCCGTGACATCAGGCATCGAATGCGGATCGCCAAAAATTGCTGCAAGCAGCTTCGTCTGAAACACTCGGTCTGCCCCGGCCTGCCCCAGCCAGAAGAAGCCGCGGAACGTCGGATGCACATTGTCGTGAATCACGCTGCGATCCAGAATTCCCAGCGGCGTGTGAGGCCGCAGAGTGACTTCGCCGTTCACCGAAGCGATTCCAAATTGATCGGCCACTTCGGAGATGGCTCGCTGGTAGTCGTGAATCATTCGCAGTGGGTGACCATCGTTGTCGAGCGCCGCCGCGAAGTGCTGCTGAGCTTCGTCGGCTCGGTTTTGTTTCAGCAGACACTCAGCAAGACGGAAATGGAACTCGGCGAACTGCGGCTGTTGACGGAGTCCGTCGCGGCAGAGATCGGCTGCGGCCGACCATTCTTCCCGCTGCATCAAACTCAGAATCTCCGTCCTTCGGTGAACGACTTCCTCTCGTTGGACCTGCGATGTTCCGACAGGCAACCACGAGCGATTCGGCTCGAACCCCGATTCCGAAGAGACGGGGACGTACCACAACATCGGAATCCGCTGTCGCTGACCGTAGAGGGCCAACTGCGTCAACTCGTGTCGGAAGCGCCGCAATCGCAAATCACACACCACCGGCGAGGCCACGCGGTTACCGATGACTCCGAACAGGACTCCTTCTCGAAACGATCGCATGATACTGATGCGGCTGAATGCAACGTGAACGGCGCGGAACAACGGAGAACGCGACAAGACGTCGTCGCTCCAACCGAACTCTTGCGGACGCTCTTCCGCACATTCCTCCATTCGGTGCATGAACTCATTCTGGCCAGCGTACAACACAATCAGATCTGGCCGATGTGTCAGCTTCTTCAGACTGAGGATCGCGTCACGCAGGCTTTGCCCGGCCACCGCCAAGTTCTCGCTGACCACTTTGCGATCGGGATACATCTGCTGAACGCGCCACGCCAGCATTTGTGGAATTCCAAATTTCGGTTCATACGGATGACCCAACATCGTCGAACTGCCCAGCGACACGATCCGCAACTGCCCAGCCGCTGTTGGCGGCAACTCTTCGGGAAACGAAAACTGCTCGCCAACGTGCAGCCACCACCACGACGCCGGCTCGGCCGTCAAAAGAATCGAAACCGTGCAAAACCACAGTCGCACCGATGTCCGCGAGAATCTCTGACCCGGTTTCGCGGTTGTCATCACCCATGCAACCCACACCAGGCCCAAGCTGGAATATCCCCAGAGAAACGCCACGCTCAATCGCAGCAGTGCATGGATGCCAAGCGCGACGGACTTCTCAAGCAAGTGGAGTCCGCACAAGACCGCGACGCCCACGCTCCACAAATTGAGCACCAAGAGCACGCGGACGTCTCGTGCGGAGCGTGGACGACCCCATCGCCAAACGAGCAACACCATCCCGGCGACCTGCATCAGCGGTAACGCCACCGATAACTGGTCCGACCAATTCCGCAGAGCGATCCAAGGCGTGACGAAGTAACCCGTCGTCGGAACAAGACTCAACAGAGTGAGGCTTCCGGCTAGCCACCATGCTCCGCGCACAAGCGGCGACTTCGGTTGAGCCTCAGAGGTCAAGCACTCCTCGGACATAGAACCTCTCTCCGCACCGTCGCGTCTTCGCTGCTACGACAGCTTCTCAATCTCCTCGCGCGTGAAGCGTCGCTGCAGCCGTGCCCCAAGCTGTCCGACAATCCGCGCCGCCGCGTGTGAGGCGAGACGTCCGGCCTGCTTCCAAGTCATGCCATTGGTGATGCCGTACAGAATTCCGGCGGCATACATGTCGCCGGCTCCGGTCGTGTCGATCGCAACCACCGGCACGCCCTCGACCGGGATCACCTCGCCTTGGTGCATCAGTAGACTGCCGTTCTTGCCCAGCGTCAGCGCGACGTTCTCGCAATGCTGATGGATGATCCGAGCACACTCGATCGAGTCTTCCTTGCCAGTCAACGCGCGCGCTTCTTCTTCGTTGCAGAACAGCAGATCGAGGTCCTCCTCAATGAGCTTCCAAAAGAGATCGCGAAACAGCCCGATCAAACACGGGTCGGACACCGTGAAC
>CAZILR010000779.1:0-3140 GCA_964539995.1 uncultured Planctomyces sp. | reverse complement strand
GTCTGGCCAGTCGGCCTCTGCACTCGAACACATCGACCAACGCGATGCACTACGCATTCCGCACCTGCATCTCGTCGCGAACTCGCCTGCTTGTGTTGCTGCAAGCCGTCGCCTGGGCCGGCGAAAAAACGGGCGGCGATCTCGCCGGCAAAGCATTGCGGGACATTCAGATCACCGAACTCGGCGATGCCACCTTGCCGGCCAAGTCCGAGGATGCCGTCGCGGAGATTTTCGCTCTGCTGCCTGCTCGGTCCTACCGCTGGGATGCTCAGATCAAGCAGGCCGTGCTCAGTTACGGCGAGCGTGCCGACGCGGATCAGGCCTGTCGCAAGATCTTCACGCTCGCCAAGGATCGGCCGGAAGCCGTGCCGCTGTTCGCACAGACGGCCTACAGTTGGCTCTGCCAGAAAGCCAGCGACGATCACCACGAGTACAAATTCCTAGCGGCGATTCTCGAAGATGCCGCGCTCGTGAGTCCGAACTTTCAACCGCATCTGTTGGCCGCGTCCGTGCATTACTTCCACGGAGACCGCAGCCCCGATCACCCGGTGGTCCAGCAGGCTCGCGAAGCGTTGCGGAAAGCGTAACGCAGGCGCTGGTGAGCGATCGCGCCGGTCGCGAACTCACGTTTTCGGAGAAACACGCGCAGCGCTTGCGTGAACGGCTGGAGGCGGGGCCGCGTGACAGCGAAGGCGTCTGCACGTTGCGAGGTCTCGACGTGCAACGCATTCTCGAAGAGGAATTCGGAGTGCCGCGAGGGTTGCCAAGCGTGTCCTGGTTGCTGCTCGGTTGGAGTCTTCGTGCTTGATGCCCAGGTCGAAGCACGGCCAAGCCGAAGCGATTCTCTCGCAGGTGCTCAACACTTTGAAAACGGATCATTTGATGGAATTCAGATACGCCAACAGGTCGGCCATCGCGGCGGGGCCGAGTTGCTTCTCAAGGCCCTCTGGCATGAACGACAAGCCGGTGCTTTTGAGTTCGTCGATGTTGATTCGCAAGACGGATTCCGTCGTATTGTCCGCTTTGCGAAGTGTCAGGCTGTTGGCCGTTTCGGCGGCGATCATGCCGGTCAAAGTCCGGCCGCTGTCGAGCACGACGACGTAACTCAGAAACTGCGGCTTCACTTCGCGGTTCGGGTCGAGAATGTTGAGCAACACTGCGGCGGTGCCTCGGTCGCGGATCGCATTGAGATCGGCTCCGATCGACTCGCCGAAGTTCTCCAGCTTGTGGCACGCCGCGCAGTTCTTGCGAAAGTGTGCGCGTCCGCGATCGATGTCTCCTTTGAGTTCGAGTGCCTTCTGATAGGCATCGACGACTTCTTGCCGCCGCGCGAGCGTCGCGCCGGCGAAGAGTTTCGTGGATCGGTTTCGAATCGCGGCGTCGCGGTGCTGCTTGAGTATCGCGATGCGAGCGGGATCAAGGTCCGCTCGCGCAATCGTCTGCTGTTCGACGGCATCAAGGAACGCGGCGATCCAGCTCGCGCGCGTGAACAGTGTCTCGATCGACGTTGCTCGCAACTGTGGCGTCTGCGACGGCCACGCGGTGAGGATCAAGCTCGGTACGTCCGCCGAATCGAACCGAGCGAGCGTCTCCAGCGTCGCGGCTTGTACCGGCTGTGGCTGCTTCGATTGCAGCAACTCGGTGAACAGCGTTTTGGTTTCGACGAACGAACTCGACGCGAGTGTGCGGATTGCCGTTGCTCGATCGGCCGGGGCTTTCGCGTCATCGTGGGCCAGTGCCATCGCGTCGCGCACGAGTCCCGCAAGAATCTCACGAGCCTTGCCGCCGGTCGCCCCGGCCAGCATCTCTTTGGCGGCCGGCTGTTTGCTGACGAGATTGCGGACCAACTCTTCCGCGAGCGATTTGCTGCTGGCATCAGCCGCCAGAATATCGAGCTGCCGGATCATCGTGGCGAGTTCCGCTTTGGAATTCGCCGCTCCGATTTGCACGGCGACCGCGTTGAGCATCGCTCGAATGTGTGCCAGTGATCGCGTCGCGGGATCGCTCAGCAGTGCCGCGAGAAACTCGCCGCGCCGCTGTCCGATGGAACTCAGAATCGCCAGTTGCATCCACGGGTCCGCACCGTCGCGTGCCGCGAGTTGAACCAGCGTGCGAGTCACGGTGTCACCCGCGAACGCACCGAGCGTGAATGCCACTTGGTAGCGGACTCGCAAATCAGCATCGTCGGCCCGCTCGATGACGGCGTCGCGAACGTCAGCGTGGTCGGCGAACGACTCGGCAAGTTTCAGCGAGTGGATCATCAGCATCCCTTGTGCGGAATCGTCAGCCGATCCGGGACGTCCGAGGGCGGCCATCCTACGGATCTGTTCTGGCTCCAGCGCCGAAAGCCCCTGCAACGAATACAGCGCCATCACGCGGGCCAGTGGCGATTTCGAGTTCGTCGCGAGTTCGCGCAGCGGCGCGATCGCGGCTCGGTCTTGCCTCTGGTAGATCAGCCGCGAAGCGGTGTCGCGATGCCAGCCGTTCGGATGATCGAAGAGTTTGACGAGTTCCGCAGTCGGCAGATCGCCGAGTCGCGGAGCAGGTTTGAAATGAAAGCCGTCGGGAGCGATCCGGAAGATACGGCCTTTGTCCGAGCCGGCACTCGTGTCCATGTGCTTGAGGATTGCGGGGGCGAGGAATGCGGCCCCTTCGATCAGCTCACGGTACATGTCGATGACGTACAACGTCCCGTCGGGTGCGTTTGCGAATTGCACTGGGCGAAACCAGTTGTCGGTCGAGGCGAGGAACTCGGCGTCGAGGTCGGCTCGATGCGCGGTCAGGCCGACGCCGCTGGGTTCAAGCCGTGCGCGGTACACGAGATTGTTCGCGACTTCGCCGACGAACACTTGTCCGCGAAACTCAGCCGGCCACGCATCGCCGCGATAGACCGTGATGCCGGTCGCGCCGGTGAAGAAGCCAGACGGAGCCCCGCCCTCGTCCGAACCGGGAATGACACCCGACTTTCGCAGACGAGTTCGCAGCACGCGCCACGGCTCGACTGCGCTGGTCCGCATCAGCTTTGTGAACTTGCCTTCCGGAGCGATGTTGATCGCAGCGGCCGGAGCGCCGAGGTACGGATTCCGCGCGAGATACCGGCCGTCGTACATGATGAGATGCACCGGCTCGCTGTTCCCGCA
>CAZILR010000778.1:0-3156 GCA_964539995.1 uncultured Planctomyces sp. | reverse complement strand
ACAGCCATGCTCCGATGGTCGGAAAGCCGTTCAGCCGGAAGCCGCTGTTCTCTTGGAACGTCGCGGGGGTGTGATTGCTGGTCTCGGCCCACATCGAGCGAATCAGCGTCAGCTCATCGGCAACCGTCGCGATGTGCGGCATCAACTCGGAGACCCACAAGCCGCTCTCGCCACGCTGCCGAAACGCCCAATCGTTTTTCCGCAGCAACCCGACCTGCCCAAAGAACACATCCGGCCGCTCGTCACCACCGAGCGGCTGGCCATGTCGCTTGGCCAGCTCCGGCTTGTAGTCAAACGAGTCGATCTGACTGAACCCGCCGCACGCAACGATGTGAATCACTCGCTTCGCCTTCGGAGCGAAATGCGGCGGCGGATCAGACGCCTCTCCCGGCACGACCTCGGCTCGAACGTCGCCAGTCCGCAACAGCAGACTCGCCAGCGCCGCGCCACCAAGACCGGTCTGGGTCCAGGAGAAGAAGCCGCGCCGGCTGAGAAGGTGGGAGTTGTCAGGAACGATGCTCATGGGTCAACCTCAGGGGACAGTCACACCGTAAACGTGATTGGTTCGGACTTCCATCGCAATGGTGGCGCGTTCGCGTCGAGCAATCGAGCAGGAATGTTGTCGTCTGTGAGTTGGCGATAGCCCAAATAGCTGCTCGTCAGCCGTGGGTTGATCTCGATGAGCACCGGTTCGAGCGGACGGTCGAGCGGCAACACAATGTCACAGCCGACGTAGCCTGTCAGGCCCGGCACTGCGAGACAGGCTTGTTCGGCGAGTTGTTGCACGGCGAGTGCCGACTCCGGTGAGATGTCCGCAGGAACTCGACCACCGCGATATTTGAAATGACCGTCCTCGTTGAAGTGCTGTTCCGCGACGGGAAAGATTTCGAGGACTGACCCGTCCTCAGCGATCAACAACGTCACGGACAGCGCCGTGCCTGCGATGAATGGCTGTTGGATGAACGTCTCCGGCTCATGCAAGCGGCCGAGTTCGTGGCGTGCGTTCCACAAATCGAAGCCCTCGCGCACCAGGAACATGTCTTGCGAGCCGGCTCCGTCGCGGCGCTTGATGATCGTTGGTCCGGGCCAGCGGACTTCGGATTGTCGGTCGGCGGGATTGAACGGCAGGGTTTCGGGAGTCGGAATAGATCGCTCGTGCAGCCACGCCGCCAGCGGCAGCTTGTCCGAGGCTAGCATGATGGCCCGATCGGATGCTCCAAGAAATCGGCGAGGCGAGGATCGCGGAGACTCGGTGTCGTTCACGAGTCGAAACAACAACGCTCGCTTCAGCAGTTCGGCGTTCGACTCCGGAGCGATCACCCACACCGCATCGCTGTCACGGATCAGTTCGCGAAACTGCGACAACTCGTCCACCGCCGAGTCCACGAGCCGCACGTCACAATACCTCAGCGGACACTGACCGAGCCGCGAATCCCAGGTGGTCACGACGTCACAGCCGGGGATCGAAGCGACGTCTTCGATCAGCGCGGCCAACATCGCTTGGCCTTCGCGGGCCAACGACGTCTCCAGGCTGGCTCCCGGCCAACCACCACCGCAGACGAACTCAGAAACGAAAACTCGCACGGAAGTTCCTCGGACCATCAAGCGGGCGAGCCGCCTGCTTTACGATTCTTGCACTCGATGCTCGTGGTTTCGCAGATGCTGTGAACAGTACTCGAACGTGCCAGCGTCGCACTTCGAGCAGATGCGGAAGTCTTCGCTGGGTTCGTCATGCTCGGTCAAGCCGCAGATCGCACAAGTGTGGAACGGTTTGCCTGCTTCCGCGACATTGCGAATGGCCGTCTCCATTGTCCGCTTGCCGGATCGTGCTCGCTGAAAGAGGTCTCGACCAAAGAACAACAGAAAATTGCAGATCGAAGCCAGCACGAAGGCTCGTCCCGACCAGTCGCCAGAAATCATCACGAAGGCGTATCCAATCCACGTCAGCAGCGCGAGCCATTTGATGCGGATCGGCAGGATGAAGTAGATATTCAGAGTGAAGTTTGGGTAGAGATACGCGAAGGCGAGGAACACGGACGAGTCGATGAACATGTTCGTGGCGCGTCCGCCATTCGGCAGCAGGAACGCCGCCGCGATCGTCGCCACCACGGAGATCAACACATAAAAGTTGTATCGCACCGTGCCCCACAGACCCTCAAGCGCCGTCCCCATCAGCCAGAACAAGTAGATGCCAAAGATTGCCAAAATGCCGAACCCTGGCGGCAGAAAGACAAACGTGCCCAGACGCCAGACTTCGCCCTCCATGACCTTGTCGGGGATCAACAAAAAACCTTCGAGAATCGTGTCTTGTCCGGCACGACGCGGAATCACTTGATCCAACAGCCACAGCGCCCCCTGGAACCCGGCCAGAAATCCGGTGAGGTTTGGAATCGCGAAACGGCGACAGCGGCGTTCGATGACATCCAGCAGCTTCATGTCGGTTTGTCTTTCACGCCTGCGAGTTGATGCACCGTTTGCCATTCGTCAGCCGTGACCGGTTGGATTGAGAGTCGAGCTCCCTGCCGAATCACCATCATCTCGCTCAGATCAGCACACGCCTTGAGTTCGTCGCGCGTCACTGGCTTCGGGAAAACTTGCAGCAGCCGCACATCGACCATGAACCACGTCGGCTCGTCGGTCTTGCTCTTCGGATCGTAGTGGTGGTCCTTCGGATCAAACGCCGTGTGGTCGGGGTAGCCGGTCTTCACGACTTCGGCCGTGCCGACGATCGCCATCGGGTCGGCATTGCTGTGATAGAAGAAGACTCGGTCGCCGAGTCGGATCGTGTCGCGCAGAAGGTTGCGAGCCTGATAATTGCGGACGCCGTCCCAAAACGTCGTCTTGGTCGGCTCGCGCGCCAGATCGGCAATCGAATACGCCTCTGGTTCGGACTTGAACAACCAGTATTGTCGAGTGGATGGAGCGGATTTCTTCTTGGCAGCCATGCGTCATCTCCTTGGGTTCGGGATTCTGGCAGCCGGGATCGGATTGCTCTAGCGACTTGGTGACCGGCGGAACTCCCAACTTCTGGCGTCGCTGATATGCTTTGCCGCCGTTGCTCAGATTCGACATTCTCAGGAGAGTTCGCTCATGCCCAAAGTTTTGCTGGTCATCGGGGACGCGACCGAAGTCCTCGACACGATGTATCCGTTCTTT
>CAZILR010000777.1:0-3157 GCA_964539995.1 uncultured Planctomyces sp. | reverse complement strand
AAGTCTCGCTCGGCCAGCTTCGACAAACCCGGTGCGAAGGCCGAGGTCAAAAAAGGCGATCTGTATTCCATCGCCAAGCTGCCGCTGAAGCCGGTCAAGGAGCTCGCGAACGAATACGGCGACGGCGTCGTGCTGGTGCAAACGCCCGGTGGACTCGGCTCCGGGTTCATCGTGAATTCGCGCGGGCACTGCGTCACGAACTACCACGTCATCGAAAAAGAAACTCGCATTGCCGTCACGCTGTTCACGAAGGACACGAAGGGCGGTTACGCTCGGCGGCGCATCGACGAAGTGAAAATCGTCGCCATGAATCAGTTCCTCGATCTGGCTCTGCTGCAAATCCCCGAACAAAAAGATTTGCAGTTCAAACCGGTCTTGCTGTCGGAGTCTGATGACCAGAAAGAAGGAGAAGAAGTCTTCGCGATTGGTAACCCGCTGGGACTGGAACGCTCGGTGTCGAAGGGGATCGTCAGTACCAAGAACCGCAATCGTGAGGGGCTGACGTTCATCCAGACGACGACGCAGATCAATCCTGGCAACAGCGGCGGCCCACTGTTCAACGCACGCGGTGAAGTCATCGGTGTCACCAACATGAAGGTGCTCTTCGGCGAAGGACTCGGCTTCGCGATTCCACTGGTTTATGTGAAGCACTTTCTCGACAACGTCGATGCGTTCGCGTTCGACAAGAACAACCCGAACGCGGGCTTCCGATACCTCGATGCCCCGCGCCGCAAGTCGCCGGAATCGCCGCCAAAGGGCAAGTGACGATCCGCTTGACGCCGAGAGACTGTGGTTTTTTGTAGCCCTGTCGCTCCGCGACAGGATTGCCGAGCGCTCCGAGAGACGTGGAGCGTGAAAACAAATGGGATTCGTTCGACGTTCGGCTTTCCTGTCGCGGAGCGACAGGGCTACGTTCGTGATACGCATTCCTCACGAACACCCATTGACCCTTTTTTTGAGACTGACCTATAACCCGCCGCCTCAAATCGGCCGGGGGAGTTCGGCTGATCGTCTCGTACACAGACGCCGCACATGGCGGCAGGGATGCAAAGCCATGACAGGTCAGAATCGTTCGCAGTCCAAGATGCTGTGGGTCGCCGCCGGAACCGGAGCCGCCGTGCTCGGAGCCGCAATCCTCTTTCAAAGCTTTCGAGCCTTGCCAGGCACCGCTGCGGAGGGGCCGGGAACTCGCGCGGGTACGAAGGATGGCTCCTCCGGAAAGGTTGCACTGGGCAACACGGGAGCACCAGCAGGCACATCGTCGGCCACGCAGAAAAACAACTTTGCCGCTCGCGTCACTTTGGACGGCAAAGTGCTCACCATTTCGGATGACGAGGTCGCGCAGGAATGCGTCAAGCGGTTGGGCAAAGAAGTGCTCGACAACATGATCAATCGGGCGACGATTCAGCTCGCCTGCCAGGCGCGCGGCGTCGAGGTGACTCCCGCCGAAGTCGATAAAGAAATCGTCCGCATCGCTGCCGAGTTCAAGATTCCGACCGAGCAATACCTGCAAATGCTCCAGGCCGAACGAAACATTGCCCCGCAGCAATATCGCCGCGACGTGATCTGGCCGATGCTCGCCTTGCGAAAGCTCGCCGGCGCGGAGATCACCGCCACGGAAGAGGAAATTCAAAAGGCGTTCCAGCGCGAGTACGGCCCACGAGTCAAGGTTCGCATGATCCTGTGCGACAACCTGCGACGTGCTCAAGCCGCTTGGCAAAAGGTCAAAGAAGACCCAGAGAACTTCGAGAAGCACGTTCAAGAATTCTCAATCGACCAGGCCAGCAAATCGCTCGATGGCAGCGTCCCGCCAATCCCGCGTCATTCGGGTAGCCCGAACATCGAGAACGCCGCCTTCAAGCTGAAGCCGGGAGAAATTTCCCCGGTCGTGCAACTCGATGACGCCGCCAGTCGCTACGTCATCTTGAAATGCGAGGGCCGCACTCAGCCCGTGGTGACCTCGCTCGATGCCGAGGTGCAGGCCGAACTCGAAGATCAAATCAAACGGCAGAAAACCCAAGAGCAAGTCGCCATCATCTTCGACAGCCTGAAGAAAGAGACTCGTGTCGATAACTACTACACCGGCGAATCCACCGGCGGAACGAAGCCCGGCAATGTTGCTCGGCCGGATGGGACCAAGCAGCCAATTCGTCAGACCGGCGGACAGGGAACGACCACCAACAAAGTGGTGAAGCCCGCCTCTGCGAGCAGTCGCGAGGAACTCGACGTCGTTCAGCCGGCAACTCGCTCCACGACGAAACGAGCACCGACCTCGTCGAAGTAATCCACTCCGAATCCGACGGGCGACAACCTCGCAAGTCAATCTTCCGGGGGGCTGCGGCCCCTTTTTTCTTGAATCGCCGACTTCCGACATCTTGAGGCGCGCATGTCTTCGGTGCCGACGACGAACTTCTCATCGCTCGGCGGGTTGGTAGAATCCGCCCGCTCCCCGATTTCCGCGGAGACGACTCCGCCCGTTGCTGGTTCCATCCCATCGCCCCACTTTGTGCTCCCTGCCACTATGCGAAGCGAAACCGAATCTTCCTTTTCCGATGAGCCGTTCAAAATTCCGGTGGCCGACCGCGTGAAGCGATTGCCGCCGTACCTCTTCGGCAAGATCAACAAGCTCAAGCACAAGAAGCGGCAAGACGGTGTCGATGTCATCGACCTCGGCATGGGCAACCCCACCGACCCGCCCGAGCAGTTCGTAATCGACAAGATGATCGAGGCGCTATCCGATGCCCGCAATCATCGCTACTCGGTCAGCAACGGCGTCGAGAACCTGCGCCGCGAAGTCGCCAAACGCTACGACCGCAAATACGGCGTACAGCTCAACCCACAGTCCGAGGTCATTGCCTGCATCGGCTCGAAGGAAGGCTTCAGCCACATGTGCCTGGCCCTGATGGGACCGGGTGACACGGCCATCGTGCCAGCTCCGACGTTTCCGATTCACTCGTATTCCGTGATGCTCGCGTCTGGCAACGTGATCGCGCTCGACGTCCGCAACCCGCAAGAGTTTCTCTCCAACATCTCGTACACCTGCGAGCACCTCTTCCCCAAGCCGAAGCTGGTCATCGTCAACTTCCCGCACAATCCGTCCGGCACCTGCATCGAGCAGGACTTTTATGTGGACTTGGTCGCGCTGGCGAAGAAGTAC
>CAZILR010000776.1:1464-3160 GCA_964539995.1 uncultured Planctomyces sp. | reverse complement strand
CAGGCCGTTCCTACCGGCTTGAACTCACCGCCGTTCTTGCTGCCTGGCTTCAGATCCCAAATGTCGATGGTCGGAGGTCCGCCGCCCATCCACATCAGGATGCAAGCTTTTTGGTTTTTCTTGACGGTCTCCGCGTGAACTTGCAGGTGCTGCATGAACTGAATGGCGGGGATCGTGGCCGCGCTGGCGGCCATGTGACGCATGAAGTGTCGGCGAGTCATGCCGGCGGGAACGAAGCTCATGGGATTTCCTTTCGAAAGATTGGGTGGATCAATGATTGCAGATTTCAAATCTGCGATTTCAGTGGATGAAAATGAACTCGTTGGAGTTCAACAGTGCCCAGAACATATCTTGGTACGCAGCCAATTTATCCGAGTTCGCTCGGAGCAAGTCTTGCGCACCTTTGGCTTCTTTGGGGTTCGGAGTGCGACCGAGTGCCGTCAAATAGAGGCGACGAATTCGATCAGTGTCCTTCGGGGTCTCGGCTAGAATCGTGTTCAGGAAGCTGCCTTTTTGGGCGCTGATCGCGTCCTTCACAAGATCGCCATTCATCATCATCAGCGCTTGCGGGATCGAGCCATTGAAGGTCGTCGATTCGTCTCCTTCATCGGTGCCGAATGCGACCACGAATTGACGCAGCCAGACTCGTTTCTTGTCTTCAGCTTGCTCCCAGCTTGAGCGGCCGGACTTGTGGGCGTTCGTGGCCACGATCAGCGAATCGTAGAGTTGTTCCGCCGACATCGACTTCAGATAGACATGGCTGAACATGGCTGCGGTGCCGGCCGCCGGGTTGTCCTTCTCCTCGTTGGCCTTCGATGCCTGGCTGGTCAGGTTGTACGCTTCGGAATTGCAAATCCAGCGGACGAGTTGCTTGACGTCGTACCGCGACTTCACAAACTCACTGCCCAAGCGCTCAAGCAAATCAGGATGCGATGGCGGATTGTGCGGCCCCATGTCATCGACCGGCTTGGTGATGCCGTAGCCGAAGAACTGACTCCACATGCGATTGACCATCGCTAGAGCCACCAACGACTTCTCACCATCAATCATCAACTTTCCGAGCACTTCACGGCGATTGACGTCCCAACCGTCTTTGTCCTTTTGAGCCACCTCGTCCACGACGTCTTTCCCGAAGTAGCGCGGGTACGCGGCTTCGATCAGACCGTTGCGTTTCTCGTAGGTGACATGGTCGGCAACTCCGTCGCGGCGTTTCAGTTCAGAGTAGTCATCAACCATACGCCCAGCCTTTGGGTCGTACTTTCGATGATCTTCCTTTTGTAGCTGGCGAAAGAAGTTGTTGAATTCCCAAAACTGCCGCTGCTGCCAATCGTTGAATGGATGATTGTGACACTGCGTGCATTGCACCTGCATGCCCATGAAAAGCCGCGTGGTCTTGGCCGTCGCGAGCACTCCGTCGTCCGGCATCACCATTTGAGCCAACAGGAAATTGACCGCACCGTTCTCCTCGAAGTGTCCTTCGGCGGAGACGATATCCAGCACCACGTCGTTCCAGGGACGGTTCTTGGTGAATGCTTCTCGGAGAAATTTCTCCATCCCTTTGCGACTGACTCGCTGAGGAGTGTCTTGGCCGATCGTCAGGTTGGTCCAGACGTTTGTCCAATGGCGGACATAACCCGGATCATCGAGCAGCTTGTCGACCAGCCACGGAAACTTCCCGATCCCGTCGGCCGTGTAG
>CAZILR010000776.1:0-1454 GCA_964539995.1 uncultured Planctomyces sp. | reverse complement strand
AATTTTTCGATCTCCTCCATCGGCGGCACATGGCCAACGATGTCGAGGTACACGCGGCGAATCCACTCACCGTCGCCAGCGACTTCGGATGCTTCGATTTCGTTGTCGGTCCAGCCTTGGCGAATTTGTTCGTTGATGAACGAGATGAGCACGTCAGACGAGCCGGTCGTGAACTCTTCACGCTTCTTGCCGGCCGGCTTGGCGTCCGTGGCCGAGGCTTTGGACTTGGTGTCTTTCGATCCCGATTCCTCCGCCGTGATCGCGACGGAGGCGCTGATGGCGAGGGCCAGACTAGCCGCGCCCCAGCGTACCAACCGACTTCCGCTCCACGTCCGCTTCATTCGATTTCTCCCCAATTCAAGAGCTGTTCGCGCCGTTTGCTTGCCGTGAGGGACATCGCTAAGTTCGAGTCGCCCTGATCTCTCTCAAATTCGCCGCAGGACAATACCTGAACAGACCCACTGACATTCGCGACATTCTGACTCGTTTTGAAATTCATCCCCTCAACGGGCCGCCAATTTACTGGCCTAACCCCTGCTCTGGAAGCCATTTGAGCCTCATTCTACGGGCTGCCGAAGGAACCACCGATGACCTCCCCTGCGACCCTTTCTGGCCGAGTCGCCGTCATCACCGGCGGAGCTAGCGGAATCGGACAAGCCACCGCCCTCCTCTTCGCTCAGCACGGTGCCCGTGTTTTCGTGGGGGATTATCGCATCCGCCGGGAATCCGAACAGACTCTCGCAGCCCACGGCATCCACGCCTCGGCCTGCGATGTCCGCAATGTTGCCGAATTGCAACGCCTGATCGACCACGCCGCGACGACTGCCGGGCGGCTGGACATCTTGGTCAACAACGCCGGCATCGGCATGGTCAAGCAGATCGACAACGTCACCGAAGAGGACTGGGACAACTGCCTCGACACGAATTTCAAGGCCGCGTTCTTCGGAGCCAAGTTTGCGATTCCGCACCTGATTCGCTCCGGCGGAGGAAGCATCGTGAACACCGCCAGCAACGCCGGTCTGCTTCCGCGAGCACACGATCCCGTCTACTCGATTAGCAAAATGGCCCTCATCGGCCTGACGAAAAGCCTGGCTCTGTGCCATGCCAAAGATCGCATTCGCATCAACGCGGTCTGCCCTGGCCCCGTGGGCGACACCGGAATGATGAACGCCGACCTGGACGCCGCCGCCGATCGCGCTGCCGTGGAGCGTCGGATGATCGCGGCCAGTCCGCTGGCTCAAGCTTTCGGCCGCATGAGCAGTCCCGAAGAAATTGCGGCGGCGATTCTGTATCTCGCCAGCGATGCCGCCTGCATGGTGACGGGCACGGCACTCGCCATCGACGGAGGCAAGTCGCTGGGCGTTCCGCCAAGCCTCTGAGCGACGACTGTCAGAGACGTTCGATCAAAATCGCGACGGCGTTTCCGCCTCCCAGACACAATGACGCGATACCCG
>CAZILR010000775.1:0-3162 GCA_964539995.1 uncultured Planctomyces sp. | reverse complement strand
CTTGGCGTTGTAAACGACCGGAAGCGGCTGCTTGTTGAGAGCCGATTCCGTCTCGAACAGCGAGTCCTCTTCGTTCTCTTCGAGGAATTCCTCTTCACCCTGAAGCATCGCATACAGCCGCTGAATCGTGGTGATGCAAACCTTGCTGGCCGGGTTGATCGTCTGCGTCTTGAGATGCTGCACCGAGTATTCCTCGGTGAAGTTGTAGCCATTGTACGGACTGACGAACTGCTGGAACTCGTTGAGCGTCTGCTTGCCGAGGTTGTTGCGGTCCACCAGAAACAGGATCCGCTTGGCCTTGGCGAACTTGATGAGCCGGTAGCAGACGTTGACCGCCGTAAACGTCTTGCCGGAGCCGGTTGCCATCTGGATCAAGGCTCGCGGGCGGTTGGCAGTAAGCGATTTCTCCAGATTCGTGATCGCTTCCGTTTGGACTTTCCAAAGTTGCTCGGAGTTGAGCACCGGCATCGCACGCAACAGCGAACGAACTTGGTCATCGAGCGTGACGAGCCGAATCAATTCTTCGGGCCGATGAAACGCGAAGACGCCACGGCTGCGAGCGTGTTGCTCCAAGTAGTTCGTGAATCGTGTCTCAGTCCCTGTGGACTCGTAGGCGAACGGCAACGGCAACCGGTAATGCGGCAGATTGCTCGGCAGCCCGTTCAGATACTTGTCGGATTGAATTTCAACGCCGGTCAGCGTGTGCCCTTCGGGCTTAGCCTCGACAACGCCGATCGCCTTGCCATCCGCGTACAGCAGGTAGTCCGCTTCCCCCGTCGCCAAGGGAAACTCGCGCACGGCAACGCCGAGGCCCGCCGAGAGATTCAACTCTCGAAAGTCCTGCACGATCCAACCGCAAGCCGCAAGCTGGCGGTCGATGTTTCGCCGGGCCAGTTCTTCGGGATTCATGGAGTCAATCAGTAGGGTGTCGCCATGCTTCATGGCCAAACAACAACGTCAGGATAATCCGAGGGGGCGTTAGTAAATCGACATAACTTCACCTTCACAAGCTTTACCGCGATTCCAGACCATGCGAGTGAATGTCGTCCCGCAACCGTCAATGATTTTTTGTTCGCAGCGGCGACCGGAAAAGGCCGGGGAGTGCTCTGTGTTGACCGTTACAGGTTCTGTAACCCATGCCCACAAAGTCTGTTGCGGCGTCACGCAAAGAGATTCGGCCAACGGCAGGCCAAACCCTTCGCAACTTGCGAGCGAATTACACATCTCGGCCGACGAAGACCTCGTCGTCGTTAGCCGCACCGGAATCAGATTCCGCGATTTACACAGACTGACACGACCTGAAGCACTCGGCTAGACACTGCTCCGTATCTCCATCACCGCCGGGGTCTGCCAAAATTCTGGTCGGAAAATGGTCCCATCGGACGCAGTTTCAGGAGAGGGCTATTCGATTCGAGTCCATTGGCCGCTTCCACGCTGCGGGCAAGGGAACGCCGAGCAATCGCATCAACCGCTCGACTTGCGAGCGTGTAAATCGCAAGTGGTTCGATCCCATCAAGCGGGTTGCTTCTACTTGGCCGTCACGGACAAACGCCCGTAGAGCCACCGTGGAGAGTTCACACAGCCGCGCGGCTTCGCCGGTTCGGAACAGCGATTCACTCGCGGTGTCGGCGGATGGCGTCTCCAGCACGATCCGTCGCCGCCCTCGAACCTGTGCCCAGGCCAATCGGCCATCTCCCAACATCGAATAGACCGTCTTCCGGCAGACACCAAGCCGCTCCGCCGCCGCGTTGATCGTGACCAACCGAGCGTTCTTTCCCAAAGCCTCGGATTTCAATTCTGGCACGTTGAAGCCTCCCACGAAGTATGCCCTTGCTCAATTCATCCCGCTCGCCGAGCCGCGTTCAAGTCGGCGTCCCTTCATGATGCACGACACTCGCCGCCACGTCGTTCAAGTCGTCAACGTCGTCAGGTCGTAGCCCCGCCATCGCCAGAATCTCACCTCGCACCACGTCCGAAAGAGACGGCCAGACTTCGATCAAACGAGCCAGCCAACTATCATCAACTCGATCCCGCGCGCCGGAATGCGCGCCGTCGTGAGGGACCAACCCCGTTTTTCCCGTGGTTTCATAGGGGGGAATCGAATCCCTCTGGGCGTGCTTTCCGAATGCGGACCCTTGGAGATTCGAGGGTTTCACTATTTCGGTGACACGATGCGACTCAAAACCATCACTTGCAGGCGTAGCACGCCGGAAGCAACCGAATCGATTGACCGTTTGGAGTCGTCATGTTTCCGATGGAAACCATCGTCGGCAGTCTGTTTTGGGTGTTCGTCATCGGAGCGTTCAGCATCCGGATGATGCGTACTCGTTCGGCGACGTTGGTTCTACAAAAGTATTTTGTGGGAGTGCATCCGCTCCCGCCCACCGCCCCAGCGGTCGAGATTGTTGGGCGAATGCAAGGGGTCATCGCCTTCGTTCTCAGCCTGATGGGTTTCAGTCCGATCACGCGACTGACGCTGGCCGGCTCGGAGTTGCGGTGCGAGTCCACCAGCCTGTTCGGACAGAGGATGCAATTGATCCCGATTCGACAGGTCTCGAATCTCGCGGCCGGGATTCACAAGCCCATCGGCAATTTGATTTCGGCTGCGGTCATCAACGTGAGTGGCTTGTCGCTCAGTTGGACGTTGAGTTCGTTCTGGCCAATCACCCTCAGCTTGATCGTGGGCATCATCTTGGTCGCATTGTACGCCATCTCCAAAAAGTTCTTCGTGGAGATTCACTCGCAGGGCGGGCCTCCCATTTCACTGCTGTTCAAGCCGAACATCTTGGAAGGCGTCCCGATTGATGCGGAAAGCGCGATGGCGGTCATCGACGTCATTCGCGACTTGGTCATGGCATCCGGTACGACGCGCTCCGGTTTTGCGGGATCAGTGGTGACGATCCCAGCCGCACCGGCCCCGTCGCCGACCTCGTTGGAAAGTTCGATCCCGGTTTCGGACGAGTCGTCGTTCGATGCGTCGCCGTTCAGTTTCCCTCAAGCGGAAGACGAGCCGGCGGAAATCTTCGTAGAACCGGAAGACGACGAACCGGCTCCAACTTCACCGGAAGAACACGAAGCCCGCGCCGATGCGATGCTTGCCGAGTCGAAACAGTTTGCCGCCGACGGCGATCGACGAAGGGCCGTCCGACTGCTCAAGGTGAT
>CAZILR010000774.1:268-3169 GCA_964539995.1 uncultured Planctomyces sp. | reverse complement strand
TGCCCGTCCCGCGAACGCACGAGACAATTCCACCAGACACGGACTGTTCCGCAGGAACAACGTCTGCTGCGGAACCGACGTGACGAACCGCGATGGCGTGTGCGTGTCCGGACTCGCGAAGTCGAAATTGCGAAACGTCAGTGGCAAGTTTTGTCGGTCGATGAATCCGTTGATCGTGCGTCGATTTGAAAACGGAGCCTTCAGAATGTCCGTCGCAGGTCCACCCAGCGAGCGATCCAATCGGCCGCTCGCGAACAGCAGCGAATCGCGAAGCGACTCCCAATCGAACCGCTGGCGGTTCATGTGCGCGAGCAGACGATTTTCGGGATCGGAGGTCCGTGCGGAGTGCTCAGTGCTCAGTGCTAAGTTTTCCCGCTGAGCACTTGGCACTGAGAACTGAGAACTTCCTTGCCTCCACGCCGCCGACAGCATGATCTCGCGATGCAACCACTTCAGCGACCAGCCATGAGCGATCAGCTCGGACGAGAGCCAATCAAGCAACTCTGGATGAGTCGGCGGATCGGCTCGGAGGCCGAAGTCACTGGGCGTCTTCACCAGCGGCGATCCGAAATGATGTGACCAAATTCGATTGACGATGACTCGTGCGGTCAACGGGTTCGTGGGCGACACGATCGCTTGCGCGAGTTCCATTCGGCCGCTGCGATTCGCGAACGGTTTGCGTTCTGGTCCGGCAACGACGGCAAGGAATTGCCTGGGCACTTGCGGGCCGCGATTGCCTTGCTGTCCACGCAGAAAAACGTACGGATCGAACGGCTTGTCCTCTTCCGCCAGCGTCATCGCCATCAGCGATTTTACTTCGTCCCCCTTCGGCTCTCGCGAACTGCGGAAGACGCCGTACAGCGAGTAGTAATCGGCGGCCGGAATCGGGTCGTACTTGTGGTCGTGACAGCGGGCACAACTGACGGTCAGCCCCATCGTGCCTCGGCAGACGACGTCGATGCGGTCGTCGATGATGTCGTTGATGTTGTTCAGAAACCGCCGGCCGAGCGTCAGAAATCCCATCGCGGGCAAGTTGGCGGTGCGTTCCGGTTCCGGCAGTAAATCGGCCGCGAGTTGCCGAACCAAAAATTGGTCGTACGGCATGTCGTCGTTCAGCGCGCGGATGACCCAATCGCGATAGGTGTAGGCGAATGGGTAATTGCGGTCCTCCGTGAAGACGTATCCCTTCGTGTCTGCGTAGCGCGACACGTCGAGCCAGTAACGTCCCCAACGTTCACCGTACTGCGGCGAGGCGAGCAATCGGTCGATCAACTGCTCGTAGGCGTCGGGAGCATCGTCGTTCTCGAAGGCCACGACGTCGTCCATCGTCGGTGGCAAGCCGTGCAAGTCGAAGGTCGCTCGGCGAATCAGCGTGCGGCGATCGGCCGGCGGCGACATCGTCAATTGTGCGTCGTCGAGTTTTTCCAAGACGAACGCATCGACTTCGGTTCGGACTTCAGATTTCGGATTTCGGATTTCCGGCACCGCCGGTCTCACGATCGGCTGAAAGGCCCAATGCCGCTTTGTCTGAAAGCCGCCGGATTTGCTTTCTGGCCAAGGTGCGCCTGCGGCGATCCAGGCTTCGAAGGCGGCGATCGTCTCATCCGGCAAACGCTTGTCCGGCGGCATCTTCAGATCGTCATCGTTGTGCCGCAGTGCTTTGAGCAGCAAGCTCTCGGCCGGCTTGTTTGGCACGATGGCTGGCGACGTGTCGCCTCCTTTGAGCAGGGCGGCTCGCGAGTCAACTCGCAGGCTGCCGCTATCCTTGTCGCTGCCGTGGCACTTGAAACAGACATCAACGAGCACTGGACGAATCTTGGTCTCGAACAATTCGGCCGCCGCATTCGGCTCCGCCGCGATTGCAGGCGGACACACCGACAACCAGAGCGTCAACAACCCGATGGCCCAACGACAGCAGCAGAGAGGCAACGATTCGATTCGCATGGTTGGCGGCAAATTCCGGTGTCGAAACCGAGAGCAATTCAGCCGAGACAGTGTAGCGGCGACGCACAGCCAGCGCAAAAAAACCGACGAGGCCCACCATCGGACCCCGTCGGAAATTTGTGCGATTTTCGACCGCCAAAGGCGGCGCGGCTACCGGTCTTTGCGGTGCCGAATCTTGGCACGCATCCGCCGCTTGGTGCTGCCGATCTTGCGACGGCCACGTCCGGTTCTCTTCACTCCCATCTGAGCACTCCCACTGTTCTGCGAAGTTCGAGGAAATTCCCAACCACTTTGTGATCTTTGAAACGGGTCGGGACTCTAACAGCCCTTCCGCCGCTCGGCAACCACGCGAATTGACCGGCCAATCGTTGTTTCAGACCGGCCCTTCCGCCATTATGAGAAGTCGGAATTCGGAAGTCGGAATTGGGAAATGAATTCTCTGTTCCGAATTCCGCCCTCCGACTTCCCCCTTCCCTCCCCTGGAGCTTTCGTCATGGCAGTTCGCGGCATTCGAGGAGCCATCAGTGTGTCGGCCGACACCAAGCCGGAAGTCCTGGCCGCGACGCGCGAACTGCTCGAAGAATTGCTGCGAGCCAACGGCCTCGAAAACAGCTTTGACGACATCGCCTCGGCGATCTTCACAACGACCCGCGATCTGATTTCCGCGTTCCCTGCGGAGGCGGCGAGGACGCTCGGCATGAGTGCGGTCCCGCTCTTGTGCGCCACGGAAATCCCCGTTGCCGAGAGCCTGCCCCGCTGCATCCGTGTCCTGCTGCACGTCAATACGGACAAAACGCAAGCCGAGATGGTTCACGTCTATCTTCGCGACGCGAAACGCCTGCGGCCCGATGTAAAAAGTGCCCAGTAGGGTGGGTCGGGGCATCGCGCCCCCCCCCGACAGGTTGCACCGCTGGGGGGGGGGGGGGGGTCGGGCCCCCCCCAGGGGTAGGGGCACAC
>CAZILR010000774.1:0-258 GCA_964539995.1 uncultured Planctomyces sp. | reverse complement strand
GGGGGGTGCCCTCTCCCCCCCCCCCACCCTACGATTTCGGACAACTCGCAGGAGCGTCTCATGTCGCGGCAACTTCTTCGCTGGTGTGGACTCGTGATGCTGTGCGGTCTCATGGCCGTCGTAGGATTTGAGAGCCACGGTGCCGATTCGACCGCGTCGATGTCGCTCAAGCTGCGGTTCCGCAAGGAGACCGGCCCCAGCAGCGGTCGCTGGCACACGCTGACGACCCCGGCCGAATGGGACGCGAAGAAAACCGCC
>CAZILR010000773.1:1271-3169 GCA_964539995.1 uncultured Planctomyces sp. | reverse complement strand
TCGAGCTTGGCACCGGTTGCAAGTAGTGCCACACCGCATCGAAGTGTCGGCGGGCGTCGCCGTCGAGGATGTCCTTCACCTTGGTCGTGCGGCCGTCAACCGCGAGCTTGGGCATTCGCGTGGTGACGTCGTAGCGCGGTGGGTCGAGCGTGAAGCGGCGATAGAAGTCGTGGCGGATGCGTTCGCGAGTCAGCGCGAAGTTGATGCCTGGTGCGAGCAGCGTGCTCTTGTCGCCGGTCGGTGGTAACGAACCGATCGCGTGGCACTGGCGGCAATCGAGCGTGCCGGTTCGCGTGGCAAGCACTTCGCCGATGGCTGCGAGTTGCGGGTCGGAGTTGGCACGCGGCGACGGCTCGCTGGACAAGCCGTGTTCGCGCGCGAGACCGTTGGCCAGCAGTTTCGCTCGCGCGGGGAAATGCGGCATCCGCAGCTTCATCCACGGCCGAGGCCGCTCTGCAATGTGTCCTTCCAGCAGCGATTGAATCCACGCAGCGTGCAGCTTTTCGCCCGCCCATGTGAGATTCGGCAGAACCTCTGGTGGCCGGCCGCTCTCCCCTTCTTCGGCGAGGATTTCCGGCAACGAACTCATCCGGCCGTCGCGCGGATGACAGACGGCACATCGAAGTTCCGCCACAAACCGACGTGAGACATCGGCCGGGGTATCCGTCGTGAGCGTCCGCTCGTCACCGCGCAGGAACGTCCGCAGAGCCAATCGTTCCGCCGGCTCGAAGCGGTAATCCGGTGAGCGTGCGTGTGCCAAATCTTGATCACCGTCGGCCAAGCAACCGCGAGAAGCCGCGTTGCCGATGACCGATGCCAAGTGCGGTTGCGGCAGCGGCTCGTCGCGCGACACTCGATGACACTGCCGGCAGCCAAGCGACGCGAACAGCTTTTGGCCACGCGCGGCATCGCCGACCGGCAACGGCTTCGGACTTTGCAACACATCATCGGGCGGTTGAGTGATCGCGAGTGCAAGGGACGCCGCTTCCTGCTCGGTCAATCCGAAGTCCGGCATTCGAGTCCATGCGAAGTGACGTTGTGGCTGACGCAGGAAGCCAGCCAACTCGCCCGGCAGGAATTTGTCGCGGGCAAAGTGCAACGACGTTCGGCGATCAGACGATTCCACTTTCGACGATTGCAACCGATGGCAGCCGATACAGCCGAGGTCTTCCCAAAGCGCGTAGCCACGCTCGCCAGAGCGTGGGCCGGGTGAAGACTCGCCCACGCTCTTGGCGAGCGTGGCTACCGAAAGATACGCCGCGAGGTCGGACGCTTGCTGGCGATGTTCGGCAGTCGGCTCGAGCGGGAAGAGGCTCGGCATCCGCGCGTCGCTTCGCATCTGCTTTGGGTTGAGCACCCATTGAGCGATCCAGTCGCCGCGCAGCCGCGAATCAACGCCGATCAGGTCCGGCGCTTCACCGTGCAGTTCCGGCATCGTTCTCTGGGACCGCAGAATCTCGTCTGTGACACGATGGCAGCGGAAACACTGATGCCTCACGAACAACTCGCGCCCGATCCGCCTGGACTCGACCTCATCGGTGAGCGGCTCGCAAAACAACGCTGTCGGCGGGATCGGTTCGGTCTCGAAGTCCACGCCGCTCCACAACAGCCGCAGTGCGACAGGCTCTCCGGCGACAACCTGCTGCACGATCTTCAGCCGGCTGTGACCGCGCGGAAGTTCGATCTCGCCAGGCGTGTCGTCCGTCGATCGCCACACGACATGATCGCCAACAGAAACTTCGGTGCCAGAGCCGCACTCGGCCGAGACGTGATACCGTCCTCGACGCGGTGCAACGAGATATCCGCTGACGACGATCTCGCGAGCACCGCCGAGTTCGTGCGGCTCAAAGCGCCAAGCAGCCATGCGCCGAACGTGGGGCAGGTGTTCAACCTGCCCG
>CAZILR010000773.1:0-1261 GCA_964539995.1 uncultured Planctomyces sp. | reverse complement strand
TTTCATGTTTTAAACCTTAACTTTACTTTTGCATGGCAGTTTTGAAACCTGCACAAATAATTCGCAACTAAATCAGGGGACCAACCGCTGCTGTTCCGCTTCCGTCAGCGCACCGGGTCGAGGCCGAGGCGGCTTCCGTTCAAACTCGTAGTCCTGATTGCGAACCGCGTTGATCGTCGCGTCGAGACGTCGTTCAATCTGCCGTCCATCCGCCGCCGCCAACGTCATCTGAATCGAGAGCTGATTCACCGGCCGCATGTCAGCCAGTTCTAGAAACACCGCATCGCCTCCTTTGAGGTTGCGGACGTGCGTCGCGCTGAGCACCTCCACTTCGTCGCGGCCCTCTTCACGCGGGTTCGAGGCTTTCAGCTCCGGAGAGCCATACGCCGCCGACCAGCGATAGTTCCAACGCTGCACGCGGTAGTTGTCGATGTCCTCGCTCGTTTCGGCATTGAGCCGATCGGTGAACCGAATCAACAGGCCGTTACGGTGTGACTCGAACGCAACCGGTAAGTCGAGCGGCCGCGAGGTCGCTCGGATACGCTGCCAGCAGCCGTCCTTCGCCGCGTTGCTCACCCAACCACGCAGGCCGCTGACGTACAAATGCCCGTCGAGCGGATGAAAGCGGCCGCGCATGACACCCGACTCGAACGCCAGTGGCAACGGCATCGTCGCTCCTTGAGCCATCGAATCGTTTTGGCCTGTGCGAATCGTCTCGCGCGGAACCAAGAACATGCGGCTGGTTCCGTAGGACAGATGCAGCATCTGGCCGCCAAGCGATCCCCAGCGATTGGACGGCACCCAGACTTGTCCGCCGCAGGAGTTGTCCTGCAAACGCGGAATCCAGCAGAGCGGCTGAACGAACTCGGTCGGCGCTTTCTCGCGATGCGCCGACGGCGTGTAGCCATGAAAGCCGCCTCGCACGACTTCAAAGATCGCCGAACCGGGAGTCCATTCTCCTTCCTGCGGCGCAGCGGTGAGGATTTCGCGGCCATCGTTCCCCGCCGGACCGATCCCCAGGCCGTTCGCGTTGCGGAAGCCGGTCGCGACAACTTCCAGTTTGCTGCCATCGGGCGAGACGCGCAGCAGGCAGCCGTCGTGATCGGTCTCGCCGTTTGCGTTCCCCTTCAGGAAATAGAACCAGCCATCGCGATCGGTTTCAAGACACGTCACATACTCGTGGCCGTTAGCGGTGACTTGGCCGTCGTTGTTGAAGTTCTCGAACCAGACCGCCTCGCCGACGCCGTTGAGAACGTGAAGC
>CAZILR010000772.1:0-3179 GCA_964539995.1 uncultured Planctomyces sp. | reverse complement strand
GCTCGGCGAGCTCCAGCCCCATCGTCTTCTTGCCTTCGATGCGATACGGCTCCTTGAGCGTCGAGAGGTCGAACCAACCCATCGTCTCTTTGCCTTGCCGCACGATCTTGCCACAGTCATTGATCAGCCCGTTGACCAGAAACGTCTTCGCGCCGGCAAGCTGGCACTCGTACTGATTGATGACCGGCGTGTCCTCCGGCATGAAGACGAAGCATTCCATTCCAGCTCGCGCGGCATACGCAGCGGCAGCCCCGCCCGCATTGCCGGCTGACGGCAGAGCGACTCGCTTCACTCGGAAGTGCTTCGCCATCGTGATCGCCATTGACAGGCCACGGCTCTTGAAGCTGCCGGTCGGCAAGTGCGACTCGTCTTTGACCCAGACGTCGCGCAGTCCGAACTCTTCCGCCAGTCGCGAGCACTCCAGCACCGGCGTCATTCCCTCGCCGAGCGACACCGGCCGGACGCCGTTCGGCAGCGGCAGCAGTTCGCGGTAGCGCCACATCGTCGGCTCGCGGTCGCGGAGCTTTTCTTTCTCGAACCAGCGGCCGACGGCGTTGAGGTTGTATCGGACCCACAAGGGCCGATCGGCGTGCATCGTTTGAAGTTGATTCGCCGGCAACTGCGTGCCGTCCAACGCGCTTTCCAAATGGGAAACGAACAAGGTGCTGCTCCTGAGAATCTGCGGCGGACGAAGGGCCAGCCATGCTACACGACTCGCCCGCAGGACCGTAGCATCCCGCCTCTCAATTCCTTGCCTGGAGGCTCACTCATGTTGCCGACGATGTGCCTGCTGGTTGCTCTCCTGGGACAGAATGCCTCTGAGCCGACTGCGGCGGACAAAGCGTTTCACGCGGCGGCCGACGAGTTTCTGGTCGGTCACTTTGCCTTCCGGCCGCATACCGCGCTGGAGCTGGGCATCCACGAGCACGACGGAAAGCTGGCCGACTACAGCCAGGAGTCACTCGCTCGCGAACTGGAGCGACTCAAGAAGTTCGAGGCTCAATTCGCAAAGTGGTCGGTGGAAGGGCTGACTCCCGCCGCACGAGCCGATCATGCCGTGCTGCTGGCCGGACTTCGCAAATCGAAATTCGAGTTCGACGGAGCCGAGTCGTTTCAGAAGAACCCGATCACCTACTTGCTGGCCGTGCAGATCGACAACTATTTGCTGCGCGAATACTCGCCGTTGGCGGATCGAGTCCGGTCAATCATCGCGGTCGAGAAGCAACTCCCGCGACTGCTCGCCTCGGCGCGAGAGAATTTGCAGCCGGTGCTCGGCCGGCCGATCGTCGAGACGGCCATCAAAGTCGCCAATGGTGGAGCCAATTTCCTGAAAGATGATCTGCCCAAAGCGATCGCGGATTTGAAGGACGATGCGCTGCGAGCCGAACTGAAGATCGCGAACGACGTCGCGATTGCAGAACTGCGTGGCTACGCGAAGTGGCTGGAGTCGGAACGGCTGCCGAAATCCGATCATCGCTTTGGACTCGGCAAAGAAGATTACGCCCGGATGTTGCGAGAATTGGAATTGGTCTCGCAGTCGCCTGAGCAAATTCTCGAACTCGGCATGAAGGAACTGCGCCGCGAGCAAGCGGTCTTCGCCGAGACCGCCAAGATGATCAATCCGACGAAGCCGGCCATCGAAGTCTTCACCGCGATCCAGGAAGACCACCCGACCGCTGAGAGCCTGATCCCCGACACCGCTCGCGGCCTCGAAGCAATTCGGCAGTTCGTGATCGACAAGAAGATCGCGTCGATGCCGTCCGACGTCCGCTGCAAAGTGGACGAGACTCCGCCGTTCCGCCGAGCGACCAGCTTCGCGTCGATGGACTCCCCCGGCCCGTTCGAGAAAGGTTCGACCGAGGCGTTTTATTACGTCACTCCGGTCGAAGCGAACTGGACTCCGAAACAAAAAGACGAATGGCTGACCGCGTTCAATTTTTACACGACGGACGTCGTCTCGATTCACGAAGCGTACCCCGGCCATTACCAGCAGCACCTGCACTTCAACGCCTCGCCGCTAAGCCGGACTCGAAAGTGTTTTTCCAGCTATGCCTTCGTCGAAGGTTGGGCGCACTACACCGAGCAGATGCTGCTCGACGAAGGGTTCCCCGGCACCGGCGACCGCCTGCGGACGGCGAAGTATCGCCTCGCTCAATCGGACGAGGCTCTGCTGAGACTCTGCCGTCTGTGCTGCTCGATCAAGATGCACTGCGACGACATGACCGTCGATGAGGCCACGAAATTCTTCCAGGACAACTGCTACTACCAGGAACAACCCGCTCGGCAAGAGGCCGTTCGCGGCACCTACGATCCCGGCTATCTGCACTACACGCTCGGCAAGCTGATGATCCTGAAACTCCGCCGTGACTGGCAGCAGCAGGAAGGCTCGGCGTACACGCTGCAGCGCTTCCACGACACACTGCTCGGCCAAGGCTCACCGCCGCTGCCGCTGCTGCGTCAGATCATGCTGAAGGACCGCAAGCTGTGGGATGCGGGGCTTTGAAAATGAATTCGGGCGGGGCGGCGGAAAATGAAGGGCGGAAGATGAACCGCAGTCTTCCATTTTTCGCCGCCTCGCTGAGCTTCTTACCATGCCAATCCGTTGCGACATCCCGCTCAGAAACCTGACTCAAGCAGAGTTCGGCCCACTGGCCTACAGCGTGCTCGGAGATGTCTATCGGATCCACAACGATCTCGGCCGGTATTTCGACGAGCAAATCTACAAGCGAGCATTGGGGCGATGCCGGCCGGACGTTCGATTGGAGGAACCGATTCAGATTTCGTTTCGGACGTTTCACACGAAGTGCAAATTGGATGTCCTGGTGAACGACAGCGGCGTCTTCGAGTTCAAAGCGGTCGAGGCATTTTCGCCACGACACAAGGCTCAGCTCATTCATTACCTGCACTTGGTCGGTCTCTGTCACGGCATGTTGGTCAACGTGCGATCCGAAAAGGTCGAGCACGTTTTCGTCAACGCACCACTGACTCGCGACGAGCGATTTCGTTTCGTCCCCGAACAACGCACTTGGGACAGCGGGCTTCCGAATGCGTCATTCTTTCGTGAGACGTTGCTCGACCTGTTGACGGATTGGGGAACTGGCCTGGAGCTTCCGCTCTACGAAGACGCCCTGACTCACTTTCTCGGCGGCCAGGAGTTCGTGGTCCGTCCGACGGAGGTT
>CAZILR010000771.1:0-3181 GCA_964539995.1 uncultured Planctomyces sp. | reverse complement strand
CGCGACTCTGCGAAGGGTGCGGACCAGGTTCGATTCCTGGCGGGGACGTTGATTCGTGGCGGATGCTGCCAGCATCCGACCGACGCAAGCTGCGTCGGCCACGAGCATGTGACGTGTAGATGGCGTCCGGCCAGAGGCGCGTTTGCTCCGAGAGATCGGTCAGCGGAACGTGTTCCCAACTGGTGTGACAAACGGCACGGCATCACGGGTAGCTCAGTTGGAAAGAGCATCAGACTCATAATCTGAAAGTCACGGGTTCGAATCCCGTCCACACGACCAAACGGTGACTGTAAATCACCTCTGAAAACCCAAGGGAGGCGTCCGGTCGGTTGTCGACCGCGAGCGAGTGACGGGTTGGTTCGGTTGTTCGATGCGCGTTCGTGAGGACGAGTGACGACAGCGGGATCGGCGGCGAGCTGGCTGGCGGCAGCAGCGATCAAGGCTCTGAGGGGACGTATCTGATTCGGCGTGAGGCTCGGCGATCGACCGCGTGGAACGCCGCAGTTCCGTGGGGCAGGTTTTCAACCTGCCCGGACTGGAGCAGGTTGAAAACCTGCTCCACGAAAACACGAACGCGGTGCAAGCATGGTCGGGGTCCGAGTCTTCACGCCCCATCAAGCGTCCTCCCGCCAATATCGGCTGTGACGGCCGAACGGTTCGCCGCCTGAGGGCTGTTTGCCTTTTACCTGGAGTGCTGCGGCTTGACGCAGCCCTCCATTCGATAGCGGGAGAGAACGGTCGAATGTTCGATCGTCGTCTGCCGTGAGAGTTGGTTTTCGAGGGAAGTGTGTTTGATCGCGATTGTTTCGGACGTCTTTCGTCACGACATCGCGGTTGAAGCATTCGCGGCTTGGTTGCCGCTTTGAATGGAGTGCTGCGTCGAGCCGCAGCACTCCAGGGAGGTTGTCATGTTCGTTCGGCGTGTTTTCATTCGCAGCTTTGAAATTGGGCTGCTGTTTCGAGAAGGCGAATTTCGCGGACTGCTCAGCGAAGGGCGGCATTGGCTGTTGGGCCGCAAGGTCAGCGTCGATGTTGTGTCGCAGCGTGCGCCGTGGTTGCAGCACGAGAAGCTCGATGTGATCGTGAAGTCGGGTGCGCTCGATGGCCGGGCGGTCGTGGTCGATCTGAAGGACTACCAGCGTGGGCTGGTGTGGGTCGATGGGCGGTTCAGCCATGTGTTGCCGCCGGGGCAGTTCGCGTATTGGACGAAGTTCCGCGACGTGCGAGTCGAGGTCATCGACGCGCGGCGCGTGCGCTTTGAACATGCCGATCTGCCGGTGGTCCTGAAGTCGACGCTGGTTGGTCAGGCTCTCGACGTGTTGAGCGTTGAGGCGGGCCAGCAGGGGGTGCTGTTTCAGGATGGCGAGATCGCGGCGGTGTTGTCGCCGGGGCGGTATGCGTTCTGGAAGAACATCGCGACGATCAAGCTCGTGCCGGTGGACGTTCGCGAGACGATGCTGGACATCAGCGGGCAGGAGATCATGACGGCGGACAAGGTGACGCTGCGCGTGAACGGAGTCGTGACGTATCGCGTCACGGACGTCCGTCAGGCGCTCGGCGTGGCTGATGACTTCCGTCAGGCTCTGTACCGCGAAGCTCAGCATGCGTTGCGAGCGATGATTGGCACGCGCGAACTCGACCCGTTCCTGGCGGACAAGGAATCGGTCGTGCGCGAGCTGGAACAGCTCGTCCGTCCGCGAGCCGCACAGTTGGGTCTGGAAGTTGTCTCGTTCGGGATCCGCGACGTGATCCTGCCGGGAGAGATGAAGGACTTGATGAACAAGGTCACGGAAGCCAAGAAGGCGGCCGAGGCCAACCTCATCGTGCGTCGCGAAGAAACGGCCGCGATCCGCAGCCAGTCGAACACGGCGAAGCTGCTTCAGGACAACCCGACGCTCATGCGTCTGCGTGAGCTGGAAGTCCTGGAAAAGATCGCCTCGACCGGCAAGCTCAACATCGTCCTCGGCGAGAAGGGCTTGGCGGAGCGGGTCATCAACATGATTTAGGCGGACTCGCCCAAGCGGTTTGTTGAGTTTCACCCCACCGGGGCAAGCCCGGTGGGAAATTTTTCCAACAGGCTCGCCAGAGCGTGGGCAATCCGGCGAATTGGATTGGGATGGCACAGCTTGAAGCAAGCTGATGTTCTGAAAGAGAGGTTCTCCTGGGGTTATCCGTGAAGAATCGCTAAGACCCTCGTCGCTGCTCAGACATAGACCCTCCGCTGGCATTTGATAGTATCGGGCACAGTCCGCACACACCCTAGACTCCTACTGTACCGCGACTTAACAAGCCTTAACGATTGCCCTTCGATGCCGACCCTCTCGCGAGATGAACTCGCCGAAAAGTATCTCGCTCAATTGCCGTACCCGCCGTATCCCGTGCAAGAGGAGGCGTTGCTGTCGTGGTTCACGGCGGAGAAGGGTGTGCTGGTCTGTGCTCCGACGGGGACCGGCAAGACGTTGATCGCTGAAGCGGCTCTGTTTGAGGCCCTGCACTCCAACACAATCGCTTACTACACGACGCCGCTGATCGCGCTGACCGAGCAGAAGTTTCGTGAGATGCAGGCGGCCGCCGTCCGTTGGGGGTTCAAAGCGGATGACGTGGGACTCGTCACCGGCAATCGCAAGGTGAATCCCGAAGCGCGCGTGTTGGTGGTCGTCGCGGAGATTCTGCTCAACCGGTTGCTGCACGCCGAAGCGTTCGATTTCACGAATGTCTCGGCGGTCGTGATGGACGAGTTTCACAGCTTCGCCGACCCGGAGCGCGGCGTCGTGTGGGCGCTGTCGCTCGGCCTGGTGCCGAAGCATGTACGCTTGGTGTTGTTGGCGGCAACGGTCGGCAACGCGGTCGATTTCACGCTGTGGATGCAGCGCGCTCATGGCCGGCTGCTCGATCTCGTCCAAGGAACGGAGCGCCGCGTTCCGCTGAGTTATCAATGGGTGCCGGACCTGTTGCTCAGCGAACATCTGGAATGGATGGCGAACGGCGACGACGAGTCGCGGCGCACGCCGGCGCTCGTGTTCTGCTTCAACCGCGATGAGTGCTGGGAGGTTGCCGAGCAACTGAAAGGCAAATCGCTGCTCGCGGACGGGCAGCAAAAGCGGTTGGCGGTGGAGTTGGAGAAGCTCGATCTCACCAAAGGGGTCGGGCCGAAGCTGAAGCAAATTCTGTTTCGTGGCGT
>CAZILR010000770.1:0-3182 GCA_964539995.1 uncultured Planctomyces sp. | reverse complement strand
GCCGACTGCGTGGACTTGATCGAACTGCTACGCAACTTCAAAACCGGCAAATCGTTGGCTCTTTGCCGAACCGGAGAGGTCACCGATTTGCAGCCCCGTTTCCGCGATCCGAGCGGCCCCTTCGATCGATACCCGTGGAAAAACCGGAGGAGTCGCAGATGGAGAAATTGGTCACTTGGTTGCCAAGACTCACTCCTCGGCCGCGCCGCCGAGCGTGACGTTGATCTTGTAGACCGTCTGGAGGTGGGCGTGAGCTTGGGCGGCGTGGCCGTCCTTGGGGAACTTCTTGCAGACGGTTTGGTACGCCTTGATCGCGGCCTCTTTGTCTCCTGAGGCTTCGCGGACCTGTGCGATTTGGTACAGCGCCCACGGAGCGTCGGGTGCGCTCGAAGTGACTTGGCCGTAGAGGATCACCGACTCGTTCCATTCCTTGAGTTGGCGGTGACACCAAGCCATCCATTTGGTGTTCTCCGGGAAATTGGTGCATTGCCGGAATGTCCCGATCGCCTCCTTGTACATGCCACCTTCACGCTGCGTGTGACCGATCAACCACAGCCACTTCTCGGTGTTGGCCGCGTCGATTTTCAGATTCTCGGTGTAGGTGTCGATCGACTCCTTCCAGCGATGAGCCTCGCGGAAGGCTTGAGCGATTTGTTCGTTCCACTTGGGGATGTTCTGCGAGTCCAACCCCGCCGCTTGCTTGTAGTGAGCGACCGCTTCATCGCACTTCTGCTGCTGGCGATAGCTGTAGGCGATCTGGCTCAGCCCTTCTGGCCGAACGGTGAATTGGCCGTAGAGCTTGCGGGCTTCATCGAATTTCTGAATCGACTTATACCAATCGCCGAAGCGTTGCAGCGTCGAGTCTTCCTGGCCGTATTGCTTGAGCATCGCTTGGTAGGCTTCGATGACTTTGTCGTCGCGACGCGAGTACGCGTGGATGTCGGCGATGTAGTACGACCACTCGCGTGCGTTCTTCTTGTCTTCTTCTTTCGTGAGGTCGGTTGGGATGCGTTCGCGAATCGCTGCTACGCAACCGTCTGCGGACTTGTCGGCTTTGTCCTTGGTCTTCGCATCCGCAGCGAGTTGGCCAATTGGAGTCCTACAGTAGTACCAAAGATGGTACGGAAACGAGTTTTCTTTGTAGGTTGTGGCGATCGAGGCCACTCCATCGACAGGCTGCCCGACCGAGAAATAGTGCGTCGCGAGTTGAATTGATGCCTGCACGCAGAGGTTGTTGGCGTCCCCTGGAGTCCGCTTGATGTCGTAGACGAGTTTCTTCCAAGTGGCGACTTTGGCCTCAATGTCCATTTCCGCTTCCGCGAGATCGAGCAAGTCCGTCAGCGAATACACCGCAGCCAGCGACGTCTCGTACTTGGAGACCACTTGCTGGTACGACTTCTTGGCCTTCTTGAGTTCACCCATCTCTTTCTGGCAGCGACCGATGTAGAAGGCCGCGTTCGGAGCGTCCTGGGACTCCGGCCAATAGTCGATCACCGTCTGAAAGCCGTCGCTGATCGCCGTGTTGAGCTTCTTCAAATGAATCTGGCAGATCGCCCATTTGAATTGAGCGAACGACGAGCCTTCGCTCTTCTCGTACAGCGTCACGAACTTTTCGTACTCGCCGAGAGCGATCTTGTATTGCCGTTCGCGGTAGTACTTCTCGGCGACGTTCATCTGGTGCCGCTCGGCCTCACGGAGCAGTTTCCAGCGATCAAGCGACATTTCGTCGATCTTGTTCTGCGCGAACGCGGAGTTAGCAAACAGGCTGATGGCGAGAGCAACACCAAGAATCAGGCGGGATGTCATGTGGGCACCTCGGTCGGCAGGAAGTTTGGGGCTGGCGATGATGTCAAATCGTGGGGCAGGTTTTCAACCTGCCCGCCCAAAGAATCCAAAAAGGCAGGTTGAAAGCCTGCCCCACGAATCAGTTCGAGTACACGAACTCATTCAGATTCAGGATCACGCGGCAAAGTTGTTCGAGTGCCAACCGGCGTTCTTCTGGACCGGCCGCATCCGCCAAGAACCGCTGCATGGTGGCGAGTTCTGAGGGTGAGACTGCTCGGCCGAGCGTCAGGCGATAGGCCAGTTCGATCTGCCGAACAGGATCGTCGCCCGCTTCGCGTTGCAGGCGTTCGGCCAGATGCTTGGCTTGCCGATTGGTGAAGTCTCCGTTGAAGAGCGTCAGTGCTTGGGTCGAGATTGTTGTCCGATTTCGCAGCTCCGTGGAACGGGTCGTATCGCAGACATCGAGCACTTCAAGGAACGGGACAACGAGTGCTCGCTTCACGAAGGCGTACACCGTGCGACGTGACGAGGCGGCCTCGTCAAACTTTGGCCAGACGACATTCGGGTCGCTGTTGCCGGCCAGCACCTCCGGCGGGATTTCGAGATACACGCCGGGACCGCCCATTGTGCGTCGCAACTGGCCGCTGGCCGACAGCATCGAGTCGCGGATCGCTTCGACTTCGAGCCGTCGATAGGGGAATCGCCAGAACTTGACGTTGCGCGGGTCTTGTTCGCCGTAGGTCGGGTGATCGGCCTTGCTCATCTGGTAGGTGTTGCTCGACAGGATCAGCCGATGCAACTTTTTGATCGACCAGTTGGCGTCGTGCGAAAACCAATGAGCCAACCAATCGAGCAATTCGGGATGCGTCGGCGGTTCACCGATGATGCCGAAGTCGCTGGGGGTGCGGACCAGACCCTCGCCGAAGTGGTACTGCCAAACACGATTGACGATGACTCGCGCGGTCATTGGGTTGCCGGCGCTGGCCATCCAATGGGCGAATGCGAGTCGACGGCCACTCGTGCCGTGCGTGGTCGATTGGCTGGGCTGTTGGATTGGCTCGCGAGTCAGCACGACCGGCACGGCCGGCTGCACTTCCGATCCGCGAGCGGATGCTTGCCCGCGAAGTAACAAAAACGACTTCGGAGGAGGTTCGCTGGATTCGGTCAGGAAATAGCCGCGCAGCAAATCAGGAGTTGCCTCGCGTAGCGTCGCGATTTGGCGTTCCAGGTCAGTAACTCGCTCTCGTTTCTCGCCCGGCAACGCGGCGAGCAATTCTGCCTCCAGTTGCGGAGTGTGCCTCGCGACAAGCTCTTTTTGCGGTGGCGTGCGCTTGTCCGAAGCGATGGCGAATGCTGCTGCTGCTTCGGAGGGCAGAGAACTTTTTCCGGAGGCGAGG
>CAZILR010000769.1:0-3198 GCA_964539995.1 uncultured Planctomyces sp. | reverse complement strand
CGTGTTGACGACGACTCCAGTGACGAGCTGCCGATGTCCGCGCCGCACGACCTTTCGCTTGCGGTGATTCAATCGAAAGCGCTCTGAACGGACGATCTGCTCGGTCAGCGGGATCACGCAGCGGAGCGCGTAACGAAAGTCGTCGTTGCCTGACAGCGTCAGGTCGTCGGCGTACCGCGTGTAATTGCCGCCGAACTTTTTCAACAGCCCGGACAGCCGCACGTCCAAGCCGAACGCCGACAAGTTGGCCAGCGCGGGGGATGTCGGTGCTCCCTGTGGCAAGTGCTGGCGGAAGTAGAGCATCTTTGTGGCTTCGTCTTGATCCGGAACCACCAGTGACCAGGGGACGGTAGAAGTCGTCAGCCGTCCCAACCAGATCGCCGCTTCGCGGCAGTAGCCCATCGAACGAAAGATCGCGACGACTCGTCGGTAGGTCACGTTGGCGTAGAAGTTTTGCAGATCGAGCTTGATGACCACCGACTGCCCGACATGCGGCCGCGCGTTCGAGACAATCGACCTTCCGCGCACGAATCCATGCGCCGCTTGATGCGTGGGAATTTTTTCCAGAATCTCGTTCAGAATCTTGCGCTGCGCCGCTTTGAGCATCTGCTTCGGAGATTCAATCAACCGCCATTGCGTCATCACCGGCCGAGTGTTCGATGTCCCTCCTTCTAGGCTTGCCGAACGCTTCTTGACCCAACGGTAAACGTAGTGCGAACTCGGCACATCGAGAGGCCGCCTGTCGGGAGTGATTCGATGCACCAACCACGCCAACTCACCCACTCGAATCCCCAACCAGTCGGACAGTTCCTGTGGTGTGTGAAAGACTGGTAAGTTCCAACTGGTCAGGAGCGCGTCATCGCCGCTGAGGCTGTGGTCCACGAACCGCTTACGGTCGGAGGTGTAGTTCGAGAACAAATAGGGGGACGTCTTGGTCGTGACCGCTGGCGGATACCTTCGCTCATACAAGCAGGGTCTTCGACGACGGCGAGGCGACAACGACACTGGACGTCTGCGTCGCGTGGCTTGCTGCGGATCTGGCGTTGCGTCGTCGGAGCGGTTGCCACCGAAGAGCCAGTTCAAGATGCGTACTATCAGGTTCATCCGGAACCAGTCGTCGAGGAATCAACGCTACGGCGGTGAAAAAAACGTGGCCGGCGGGTTGCTCAACGGGTCCAGTAGCATGGTGCGTTGAATGAACATGACGTCATTCAATGCACCTCGGCAACGAAATCGACGCAAGCAAACAACCGCGGGGTATCCCCGTGGCGTTGTTGAGCCGCCGTCAAAGCAGCTCACCAACAAGGCTTGGGCAACCCACCGACCACGCGCGGGAATGTAGCGGGGATGGGGCAGCACGACTACGTTGGACCACACTCTGTTGAACTTGCAACAGCGCGGCCAACAAAGTCAATCGAGGGAACACCGAGTCGTTCAGAGACAATTTGCCATCGCCGAAGCACGAACCGTGAACATTCCTCGTTCGACGCGGAGGATTGTCGATGGCGATAAGACTTGTTGAAACTCAAAGGACCACATTCCGCAGCCTCATGCACCGAACGAACGATACTCTTAAAATCACCTTCGCGATCCTGAGCGCTGGCCCACAGGAAGTGAAGATGCCAAAGCGCGCAGTCCAACGCATTTGCATCATCAGCGTGGTTAAGGCCACCAACATGCATTTCCGGGCGAAGGTAAATGCTCGCGATCGTCTGTGAGATTGTTTCGACAATCTGCTCTGGAGTTCTCACGTCCGACACCCCTCAATATCACTTCTCAACTTCGTCTTTCACCCGAAAGTCACCCGCTTCAACGATCACCAGCTTGTTCGGATCGAGGTACTTGCGGCAGGCTTTCACGACGTCGGCGGGGGTGACTTTCTGCACGCGGGCTTCGAGGTCGGCTTGGTACTTCAACGAGCGGCCGGCTTCGAGCGATTCCTCGATGATCGCGGCGAGCTGCGCGTCTTCCGTGCGACCGACTTGCTCGCCCTGAAGAAAACCTTGCTTGGCGGCGTCGAGTTCTTCGGCGGTCACGCCGTCTTTGAGCATCAGATCGAGCTCTTCGCGGATGGCTTTCTCGACCTTCGGCATGTTGGCCGGGTTGCAGATGGCATAGACGTAGAACAGCGTCCTATCGTCAACGGCGGGGACTTGCAGGCCGCTGCCGACTCCGTAGCTGAGTCCGTCTTTTTCTCGCACGCGATTGCCGAGTCGCGACGACAACGAACCGTGACCGAGGATGAAGTTGCCGAGATTCAGCGCGGCGAAGTCGGGATGATCGTCCTTCAGCGGGAAGACGAGGCCCGCGAAGTAGGTCGCGCTGGCCTTGTCGGGAGTCGCGAGCGATTGTGTGTTGCCTTTCACTTTGATGTCCGACTTCCGCACGATGCGGTGGTACTCGGTCTTCGGCTGCCAGCCATCGAAGAGTTTGGCGATCTGTTGCTTCGTGGCTTCGGCGTCGAAGTCGCCGATGACGGTCAGCTCGCCGTTTTTTGCACCGAGCATCGACTCGTACAACTCGCGGATCGTCGCCAGTGAGGTGCCTTGCAGCATCTCGACTTCTTCGGGAGCCGACGGGATGTAGCGCGGGTCGCTGCCGGCATACGGATTGAGTTGTTTTGAGACGGCCGATTGAGCCAATGCCGTCGGATCGGTCTTTTGCTTCTCGAGGCTCGCAAGCTGCGCGTTTTTCAGCGTTTCCAGTTCCTTCTCGGCGAGAGCCGGCTCGCGAAGGACTTGCCGCAAGAGATCGAGCGCGGCGGGGAGGTTTTTCTTCTTTGTCTTGAGCGTGAACGTCGCGACGCCTGGCTGACGCAGCGACGCGGACGCGCTCAGTTCGGTGAATTGCTTGTCGAGCGCGTCGGTCAGTTCTTGCCGTGACAGTTTCTTCGTGCCGCGAGCCATGAGCTTCGGCAGCAGTTCGGCGGCTTTCGCTTTGTTGGTGAGCGATTCTTCGCTGCCGAACCTCAGTGTCAGACGCAGCGTGACCGCTTCGCCGCGAGTCTTCTTCGGGAGGAACGCGGCTTTCAGGCCGGTCGGCAGTGTGACTCGCTCGGTGCGGGCGTCGATCTTCAGCGGATCAACGTCGAACGCCTCGCCCGCTGCGACGTCTTCGCGGCCTTTGTAGTCGCCAATCATTTCCGCCAGCGCGGGGGTCGGCGGGACGCTGATTCGTTCTGGAGTTTTGACCGGCAGG
>CAZILR010000768.1:0-3198 GCA_964539995.1 uncultured Planctomyces sp. | reverse complement strand
GCAATCGGCCGCTCGCGGAGCGGCGCACATGATTGCGGACGCGCCAAGTTCGGCGCTGACGGCTACGCTGGAGAGATTTTGTAATCGGCATGACCGCACTTCGTTGCAATCGGGCGTCGAGATGACGCCGAACTTATGTTTGTCAGAACTTAACTTACTTGGCTCCCGCGCCAAACGCCTTGCCAGCCTTGCGGCGGATGAATTCGCCTGCGTACTTGACCCCTTTAGCCTTGTACGGATCGGGCACTCGCGACCCACGCACCTGAGCGGCGAATTGGCCGACTGCTTGCTTATCAACTCCCGACACCACCAAATGCGTGTTGTCCGGAAGGGTCACTGTGATGCCGGAGGGAACATCGAACACGACTGGCTTCGAGTAACCGACCGACAGCTCCAACTTCTTTCCCTTGAGCTGAACCTGATAACCAACGCCGTTGAGTTCCAGGCGCTTCTCGAAACCGGAATGAACCCCGGTGACCGCATTATTGACGAGTGCCCGATAAAGGCCATGCAACGCGCGTTCGCTGCGACCAGTTCCGTTCACCGAGATGTTCAGAGAGGCTCCATCTTTCGCGACACTGACGACAGGATGCAGCGCCAGCGAAAGCTTGCCCTTCGGGCCGCTCGCACTAACTTGCCCTGCAGCAACATCAACGGTCACACCACTTGGCACAACCACAGGCATTTTTCCAACTCGTGACATTTCGCTACCCACACCAATTTCTTGTGGGGCAGGTTATTAGCCTGCCAAACTTCTTCAGCGGCAGGTTGAAAACCTGCGCCGCACATTTGCTACCAAATCTCCAGCAGCGCCTCACCGCCGATTCCTTTTTCTTTCGCTTCACGGTTACTGAGCACACCTTGATTTGTTGAAAGAACGAGGACGCCCATCCCGCCAAGCACCTTCGGCATGTTTTCGCAGTTGTAGTAGATCCGGCGACCTGGCTTACTGACTCGTTTGATACTCCGCACAACCCGCTCGCCACTGGGGCCGTATTTCAGATTGATCCGCAAGGTACTGCCTGGGCCGCTTTCGTTCGCATGCGACTCAAAGTCCCAGATGAAGCCTTCGCGCTGGAGCGCAGCGGCAACCTGTACCTTCAAATTGGAGGTTGGTATGTCCACATGTGTTGCCTCATTTTGCAGGCCGTTGCGGATGCGGGTCGCCAAATCACTAATCGGGTCAGTCATCATGATGTTTTGCCTGCTTACCAGCTCGCCTTTTTCACACCAGGAATCATGCCGTCCAGAGCCATGTTACGAAAACAGATGCGGCACAACTTAAATTTTTGATAGACCGCGCGCTGGCGGCCACACATCTGACATCGGCTCTCTCGGCGTGAGCTGAATTTCGGAGTTCGTTTCGCTTTCGCGATATGTGCCTTTGTTGCCATGACTCACCGACCTTGAAGTCTGATTACTTATTACTTAGTGCTGAACGGAATTCCCAACTCGGCGAGCAACGCTCGTCCGTGATCGTCCGTGCGAGCAGTCGTCACGAACGTGATATTCATACCTTGAGTGAACGCCACCTTATCCGCCGGGATTTCCGGAAATACCATCTGCTCGGTCAATCCCGTCGAATAATTCCCACGACCGTCGAACGACTTCGGATTAAGCCCTCGGAAGTCCCGCACTCGCGGCAGCGCCAAGAGGATGAACCGATCCAGAAATTCGTACATGCGTTGGCCACGCAGTGTCACCGCACAACCGATCTCCATGTTCTCTCGCAGGCGGAATGCTGATACCGCGATGCGAGACTTCCGAATACTCGGCTTTTGACCGGTGATCATACCGAGATGCGTCACCGCTTCTTCCAATCGCTTGCGATCTTGGGTCGCCCTGCCCACTCCCATGCTGACGACAATTTTCGTCAGCCGAGGTACCGCATGACGGTTCTTAATCCCCAGCTTTTCGGAAAGCTTCGGGATGAGCGTCTCGTTGTAAACTTCTTGCAAACGGGCCATGACGACTTACCGCATCGACTAGAGGGACTTCTGACAGCGGCTGCACACGCGACGCTTCGCACCATCGACCACTTGACTCTTCACTCGCACTCCGCGATTGCAACTAGGACAGTGCAACGCAAGGTTAGACACATCAATCGCGACCGGGATCGTCACCCGGCCGCCTTGTGGGCTTTTCGGATGCCCACGTTTCACATGCTTGAGAGCACTATTAATACCCTCAACGATCGCTCGTTTCGAGTCGCGATTGATCGACACGATCTTCGCGGGGCCTTGGCCTCGAAAGTTGCCGCTCAACACCACAACCATATCTTCTCGCCGCAGCTTCATGACTACACCACTTCCACAGCCAAGCTGACGATCTTCATAAACTTCTTGTCACGCAACTCGCGAGCGACTGCACCGAAAATGCGAGTGCCTCGAGGATTGTTGTCCGCATCGATCAACACTGCCGCGTTGCTGTCGAAACTGACGTACCCACCATCTTCACGTCGAACCTTCTTCTTCGTACGAACGATAACGGCCTTCACGACTTGACCCGCCTTGACAGCTCCCCCAGGCAAAGCCTTCTGAATGCTGGCCACGACAATGTCTCCGATCCCGGCAGTGCGACGGTGAGTTCCGCCTAGCACTTTGATCGTTCGCGCTGTCTTCGCGCCGCTGTTGTCGGCGATATCCAGCATTGTCTGCATCTGAATCATAAAAGACTCGCTTCAATTCGACTGATAGCCAACTAGCCGTAAGACCTACTTCGACTCGCGAGACACGACTCGAACCAATTCCCATCGTTTACGTTTGGACAAGGGCCGCGACTCAACCAATTCAACGACATCGGATAATTTCGCTTCGCCCTTCTCATCGTGAGCCAGACAGACCGTCTCTCGGTTGAGAAATTTCCCCGTGACATCATCCTTCACACGTCTCGAAATCGACACGCGTATCGTCTTCTGCATCTTGTCGGAGGTGACTCGCCCCGTGACTCGCCGCTTCATTGTCGTCCGCCCCTTCTCGCCTGCTTCTACTTCTGATTCAACAAAGTCAACACCCGCGCCAAGTCCTTGCGGATCTCACGGCGACGCTTCGCCTCCGCAGAATTGGCGGCTACGGTCGCGACGTGATGCAGCAGGTCAGACTCCAACACAGTTTTCGTCTGCTGCAATTGCTCTGGCGTTTGACTTCTCAGTTCTTTCGCTCGCATCAAAAATCTCACTTATCTCGCATGACGCGCAAC
>CAZILR010000767.1:883-3200 GCA_964539995.1 uncultured Planctomyces sp. | reverse complement strand
GGGCGCCAGCGACTGCCCGGCGCTTTGGGCGCGTACCGCTTGGGGGCTATTTCTTCGCCGGCTCCGCCTTCTTTGGCAGCGGTTCGCCCTCTGCCCATGCGTCGGCAGTCTTGAGGTGCTTCGCGAGGAACGATTCCCACAGCCGGTGCGAGCGAACAAGCTGCCGTGCGGTCTCTCGGCCGAGATCGGTGAGACGCAGTTCCACGCCGGCTCCGACCAACCAGCCGCGTCGGACGAGTGACCACGTTGCCAATCGCGACAACCAGCTTGCCGACGTGATGACCTGTAGCACGGCCGCGCGATCCGTGGCTCCCCTCATCGTCGCGGCGTTCGGCGATTCTTCCAACCGGTAGAGTCGGGCGAGCACGTCTTCGCGAGCAATCCGAACTTTCAGCCTCAGCCGATTCCAGACTCGACTGACAAGGCCGTACTTCGGCCCCAGCAACATTGCTGTCATGAACAGAAATCCGGCGGCGGCGGCCATCATGCCCGCTGTGCTGGCGTCGTGAACATCGGGCAGTCCGACGCCGCGTGCGATTAGCGGCGGCAGCGTCAACGCAGAGACATGCCCCAACACCGAACTCAGTGCCGCGATCAGCAGGCTCAGCCCGATCATTCGCGGAAGTCGGTCGGTCAGCAGATACGCCGTAGCCGGAGGAATGATGAGCATCGCAATCACCAGGATGCTGCCGACGCTCTCGAACGCGGCGACCAGCGTCATCGCAGTGACGCCCATCAAACCGTAGTGCATCACGTTCGCGGGGATGCCTTGCGTCGTGGCCAGCGCGGGATCGAAGGCGCTCAGCCGGAGTTCTTTGAACAACAGCACAATCAGCAGCAAATTGATGGCGAGTACGACGCCGTTGACGACGACCGCTCGCGGCACGCCCGATTTGCCGACGGTCTCCAGCGGAGCGGTTTCGATGGCTCCGTACAACACGCAGTCGGGATCGATGTGGACGTCGTCCGCCAACGCTCGGATCAGCAGCAGCCCCAGCGCGAATAGCGATGTGAAGACGACTCCCAACGCCGCGCTGCTTTCGACGTTGCCTAATTTTTGCAGCGACTCCGTTAGCCAAGCCGACAGAACGCCGACGAGCACGGCTCCCAAACACATCGCCACATGCCGGACCGACAATTCCGTCGCCGAGCTGATGACGTTGGCTTCGACGAGCCAGTGCGACACAAAAAACGCCGCGACAATCCCCAGCAGCGATGTGTGGCTGATCGCGTCTCCCATCAGGCTTTGTTTCCGCAACAGCAGAAAGCATCCCGGCAGCGCGCACGCCATCGCCGCCATCGCCCCGATCACGACGACCCAAGTGTCGAGCGACGTCCATGTCTGTAACGGGCTGAAGAAGGTGTTCATGGTGGTTGGTTGAGTCGTGCTGCGCGGAATTTGACAAGGTGAGGGGGTGACAAGGTGAATAAGGCAATTTGCTTCAGTCACCGTGTCACCCCCTCACCTTGTCACGTCTCCAATCGGATGCGGACTCGGAGGGATTCCTTGAGTTAATTGTCGTTCGAGATGTGCCAACTGTCCGGGGTCGAGCACATGTTCGATTCCATCCGCGCCGCGATCGACCAAGCGGGGATCAAGATCGGTCTGCGTGAGCAGATAAATCTCCCACAGCCGGTGACGTCGGACGGCGTCGCGAGCTTCCTCGGCTCCACGCCGGGTCAATTGGTGTCCATCCTTGGTTGTTGAAACTAATAGTCCCTCACGAACGGCAGATGAGATCAAAGTCTGAAAGCGCCCGGCAGGCCATTGCCGCATCGCCGCCAATTCGAGTTCGTCGATTTCGTACTGCGTGAGCGACTCTTGCGTGGTTTGATCGGGGCCGAGAATGGGTTCCAAGAGTTCATAGCATGCTCGCAGTAAATCGCTGCGACCGATCCGTTGCTCGAATTGTCGCCGCGATTGCCAACTCGGCCATAGCCCACGCTCTTTGCCAAAAACGAGGCTGATGACAAACACCCCCGTGCCGGTGAGCACGATCACCGGGCCGGCCGCGAGTCTCGGAAAGGCAGCGCTGAGCACCACGCCCCCCGCGCAGCTCGCCCCGCCGATCATCGCCGCCAGGGCGGCCATAATTTTCAGATCGTTGGTCCAAAAGCGTGCGGCAGTCGGCGGGATCAACAACAACGCGACGACCAGCAGCAACCCCACGCTTTGCAGACCGATCAGCGTGACGATGACCGCCAGCAACGTCAGCACCCAATCGAGCACCGCCGTCCGATAGCCGCGCGCCGCGGCGAACTCTTCGTCGAAGCAGAGCAACGAGAACTCCTTGAACAAACCGCAGCACAGCAGAGT
>CAZILR010000767.1:0-873 GCA_964539995.1 uncultured Planctomyces sp. | reverse complement strand
CCGGCGCGCCACCAAACTCGCGCTGCCAGAACGTGTGGCTGATCGTCGCGACCGGTGCATCACACGCGCGTGTGTCGTGTTCGGGGCCGATGAGTGTGCCGGCCTGCGGCGCAATTTGCAGCGTGGGGAAGAAGTTGCCGCTCCCGTCGTTGCCGATCAGCCACACGTCCGCGGCGATCAGTGAAGCGGCTTTGCCGAAAATGAAATGCGACAACCCCGCCGCGTTGCCGGTCTTCGTTTTCTGGACCACGGTGAAGAGTGCCATGCCAACACCGAAGAACAAGCCCAGCACGATGGCGAGTGCGGCATCGTCTTTGATCCGCGTCCAACGCCGAATGGCCAAGGTCATCGCCATGCCCAGCAAGCCGGAGAGAAACGCGCCCAACAGCAGCACGTTTGTGGACCGTCCGCTGCCAGGAGCCAATCGCTCCGCCGCGAGGAACGCGATCGCGATTCCCGGCAGGGCCGCGTGACTGACGACGTCGGCGGCCAAGGCCCGCTTGCGCAGAATCAAGAACGTCCCCACCAGCCCACCGCTGATCCCCAGCATCGTCGTGCCGCCCAGCACGACTCGCGTGTTGTAGTCGCGCAGCGAAATCGCGCGAGTAAACAACTCCCACAAGGAATCGGCGGCGAGCAGTTGAGTGGAAAACATCAGCGGCTCCTTGGCTGAGCCATCTTCTCGCCGAGTTGATCGAGCAGCGCCAGCTTGCCGCCGTAAGTCTTGCGCAAGTTGTCTGGCGTGAAGACGTCAGCGGTCGGACCCGCCGCGATCAGTCGCATGTTGAGCAGCACAACGTCGTCGAAATACTCGTGGACCGTTTGCAAATCATGATGCACAACGAACACCGTCTTGCCCGATTCGCGGAGCGC
>CAZILR010000766.1:0-3202 GCA_964539995.1 uncultured Planctomyces sp. | reverse complement strand
AAGGGACGCCGCAGGCGGAGATTCGCTTGGAAGGGCGGAAGTTGGTGCGAGGCGACGTGGCGAACGATTGGGGTTCGCAGTTGCTGTGGGAGATTCGCCGCAACGGCCAAGTCGTCGCGACCGTGCCGGCTCGCGCGAACAACAGCTACGAACACGCCGACACGACTCCCGGCCAGTACGAAGTCGTCCTGCAAATGTTCAAGTACGAAGGCTACGCCAAAGACCCCGCCGGAAATTTCACCAAGAGCAAGCTCGTCGAGGTCTCGAATAAGGTCAGCTACACGGTCGGGTAGGCTCGGTTTGCAGCCAGGAGTGTTGACCATGAATCGGATCAGTGTTGTTGAAGCGGCTGGCGACTTTCCCAAAGTCCTGCGTCGAGTGACCGGTCACGGCGAGTCACTGGCACTGGAGGATGACAGCCGTGTTGTCGCGTGGTTGACTCCGCCAGGAGCGGCTCGCGAATGCACGGTCGCCGATTTGGAGCGACTGCTTTCATCATTGCCGGCTCTGGGCGATGACTTGGAGGCGTTCGCTCACGACGTCGAATCGGCGAATGCCTTGGTCGCCCCGGAAGTCTCACGATGGGATTGATTGTCGATACCAATGTGTTCATCGAAGCGGAACGGCGACACGGTGCGGTCGATCTCAGTCCGTGGAAGGATCGCGGCCCTGTCTTTCTGAGCGTCATCACGGTTTCTGAATTACTCGTGGGTGTGCATCGCGCGAACACGCCCGAACGAAAGTCGCGCCGATCCGAATTCGTCGAGGCGATCTTGACCGCCATTCCAATTCTCAACGTCGATGCCGAGGTCGCTCGCGAGCACGCCGAATTGTTTGCCGATCTCGCTGCGCGAGGTCAGATGATTGGTGCGCATGATCTGTGGATCGCGGCCACGGCGATGACCCACCATCACGCGGTGCTCACCGCCAACACCGCCGAGTTTATTCATGTTGAAGGACTTGAAGTTTTGCAGTTCGCGTAAGTGACCGCACATCCCATTTGGAAAGGTTCATCAAAGCAGTCATTGAAAAAATAACCCCACCGGGCTTACCCCGGTGGCTCGCGGGACTTTGCACTACTGCCGATCAAAGCGACTCAAGTAGTGCAGAATCCCGCGAGCCACCGACACAAGGTCGGTGGGGTGGGGGACGAAGGAAACGGATTCTCAATGATCTCTGAACCCCAACGGGGTTCCGTCAGCGGTGGTGTGCGAAGGACGCAACCCGCGCAGGGTTGATGGTTCCTCGGACAAGGACACCCAGGGTCGCCGCGAGGCGCGGCAACTCTGGGCAATGGGATGGAACTCCTTTGGAGTACAGGCAACGGCGGCGAAGAAATGTTCGGCGGCAAGCGAGCCCGGATTGACGTTGGTTTCGAGAGGTTCTGAATGACACCCAACATCCAATGGATCACGCCCATGTACGGGTTCGGCGCTGATTGCACGCACGTTGGTGTACCGGAAATTGCGCGGCCCATTTTGAAGGAGATGGCCAGCGAACTTATCGGGACGTCGGGCCTAATCGCGGTGTATATCCCCGAGGGCACCGAAGAGATTTATGAACCCGGCGGGATGCGTGGCCGTGTCGTTGGTGCCGTTCGTCTCGTGAAAATGCCACGCCGCAAGAAGGTCGAGGATTACTATTACGATGATTGGGATGGCTCACGACGATGGCCCATCGGGTGGCCGTGCAAAGTGATTTACGCGCCGGATGAAGATGAGTGTCCGTTTTTCCGTGACCACATCGAACATTTATTTGGCCCCGACAGTTTTGGTAGCTATGTGAGTCGATTTCAACTCGGCCCATTTCGGTTGGAGCCAGTGGTGCAGGAGAGGCTCAACAGCGATTTCGAGCAATTCGAGGAACTTGGTGGATGATCGAGTTGGATAACCGATTCGAGCTGCGGTCAAAAAAAGAACAAGTGCAACAATTGGGGAAAGACAATGGCAAAGCGGCGTCAAGAAAGCGCTAAACGGTATCGCATCATTCGCGATGACTCATCGGTCGCATCGGCCCAGAAGAGCATCGAAGCGGAAATGGGACTTCCAGCGGGGAGCGTGAAGCTTGTTCTTCCCAATGGACGAAAGGCGCGAAGTGATTCCACGGTTGCGTCATTTCGCGCAAAACATCGGTAAACCAATTCTTGTGCCGCTGCGTTCGTTGATCTTCGCGAAGTTTGCTCGTCCCTTTGGGCTTCAGGAATCGCACTCAGTTTTTGGAGATCGTCATGCTTCATGTCGGAAATGAACGAGTCCCGATGTGTTCTGGTCACGGACCCACTCGACGCAGCTTCCTCCAAGCCGGAGCGGCTGGAATGGCGGGGCTGAGTTTGCCCTCGGTGATGTCACTCGAAGCCAGCGGGGCGGTCGATCAGGCGCAGCAGAAGATTCGCAACTGCATCACGATCTTTTTGGTCGGCTCGCCGGGTCAGATCGATACATGGGACATGAAGCCGGAGGCTCCGGCGGAGATTCGGGGGAAGTTCAGGCCGATCGACACGAATGTCTCGGGCATTCAAATCTGCGAGCACTTTCCGCTGATGGCTCGCATGATGGACAAGGTCGCGTTGATTCGCAGCCTGCATCACAAGACCGGGGCGACTCACGAGAACGGCCAGCGGTGGATGATGACCGGCCACGACTTCAACCCCGACAGCATGAAGCCGTACAGCGGCTCGGTGATCTCGCGAGTCTTCGGCAACCGCGGCACGCTGCCGGCGTCGATCATCTTGCCGGGCAAGATCGGCAACACCGGTGCCGGGCCGCTGCACGGGCAAACGGCCGCGTATCTCGGCAGTGCTCACGAGCCGTTCTTCCTCGGAGCAGATCCCGCGCGGTCCGACTTCAAGGTCGTCGATCTGCAACCTCCCGCCGGGCAGAGCGACTTCCGGCTGAACGCTCGCAAGCAACTGCTCTCGCAAATCGACGAGGTGCAACGCAAGGCCGAAACCAACCCCGAAGTCGGCCGCGACACCGCCTACGCGCGAGCCTTCAACCTGCTGACCTCGCCCGAAGCCAAGCAAGCGTTCGACCTCACCCAAGAGAACGCCAAGCTGCAAGACCGCTACGGCCGCAACACGCTCGGCCAGAGCTGCCTGATGGCTCGGCGGCTGGTCGAGCGCGGGGCTCGCTACGTCACCATCAACCACTTTGACACCGTCTTCGGCCTCTCGTGCTGGGACATGCACGCCGACGGCGGCGGC
>CAZILR010000765.1:0-3204 GCA_964539995.1 uncultured Planctomyces sp. | reverse complement strand
CTCGCGGCGGCCGGTTATCGCACGGGGTTGGTTGGCAAATGGCATCTTGGTTTGAAGAACGAGTTCCATCCGTCGGTCTTCGGCTATCAGCATTTCATGGGTTTTCGCGGTGGTGGCAACAGTCCGCGCAACCCGGACCTGGAGATTGACGGCAAAGTCGCCAAGGTCGATGGTTTCATCGTTGATTTGTTGACGGACGATGCTCTGAGATTCTTGGAGCGTGAGCCGGGCCGACCGTTCGCTCTATCGCTGCATTTTCGCGAACCACACGCGCCGTATGCTCCGACTCCAGAGAGCGAACGACTTGCGTTCGCGGGTCTCGATCCGAAAGTGCCGAATCCCGAATTTCCGAAGCTCGATACCGCGCGAGTGAAGAAGCTGACACGCGAGTATCTTGCCAGCGTTGCGGCCGTCGATCGCAATCTCGGCCGGGTGCTCGACGAATTGGATCGGTTGAAGCTGGCCGACAACACACTGGTCATCTTCACGAGCGACCACGGCTACAACATCGGTCATCACGGAATTCTGCACAAAGGGAACGCTTCGTGGATTCGGATCGAGAACCCACCCGGCACCGCCAACATCCCGGCAGACAAGCGGCCGAACATGTTCGACACGTCGCTGCGAGTCCCCGCCGTCATCCGCTGGCCAAAGTCGATCCCGGCAGGAAAAATCGTCAGCCGCACGGTCACGCATCTCGATTGGTTCCCGACGCTGCTGGAGGCGACCGGTGTCGAGATCCCCATCGGGGTAACGATTCGCGGGCGTAGCGTCCTCAACCTGTTGCGAGGCGAGGGGACTTTCGACCGCTCCGACGACCTCTACACAGAGTTCAGCGTGCAGCACACGATGCGGGCCGACATGCGCAGCTACCGCACGTCCGAATGGAAGCTCAAACGGGATTTCTTGAACACGGATCGCGACGAACTTTACGACTTGCGGAACGATCCCGGCGAAGCGACCAACCTCGCGACTTCCGACCGGCCGGAAGCGAAGGCCGCGTTCGCGAAGCTGTCGAAACTCATCCGACAGCAGATGGCCGAACTCGGCGATCCGATCGGCAGAACGCAGGCCGACTGAGCCGGCGAAACGGCCCCGTTCCCGGTCTTGCAAGTCGGTGGCTGGTCAATATACTCCCGCCTCCCAAAGCGAAACGCAGGGAAGATTTCCGTCTCAAAAAGGGTGTGAACGTCATGAGTCTCATGTGCGATGTTTGCAAGCGAACGGCTGGCCGAGGCAATTCCAAGATCGAACGCGGCAAGGCGAAATATCTCGGTGGCAACGGCCGCAAAACGACCGGCATCACCAAACGGCATTACTTCATCAATCTCCAGACCGTCCACATCGAGAAGCCGGAAGGCGGGGCGATGACCTCTCGCGTCTGCACCAAGTGCATCCGCAGCGGTGTTGTTCGCAAGAGCATCAAGCGGAAGCCGTTCACGCTGGCTGAGAACAACTAATCGGCCGACGGCCGATCTTAAATAATCCAAACCCGGTTCCTCGCGGAGCCGGGTTTTTGTGTTGGAGGAAAGTCCGGCCTCGGCGGATTGCCCGCCGAATGTCGCCCTCATCGCTCCGCGTGAGGGAAGCCGATCGTCAGAAGAATGTCGAAAGTGCAAACGCCTTCACTTTGAAACTCACGTCGATCGCGTGCTCGGCTGTCCTCACGCGGAGCGATGAGGGCTACTTTGGAGCCACCACATGGCTGAACCGCTCACGAAAGACACTGTCAAGAAAGTCGCGCATCTCGCGCGGCTGAAGCTGACGGATACCGAGCTGGACTTGTTCACTACGCAGCTCGGCCAAGTGCTTGGCTACGTCGAACTACTCAACGAACTCGACACGTCCGCTGTTGAGCCGATGGCCCACGTCGCTGACATCGCCAATGTCTTCCGTGACGATGAGCTGCGACCGTCTCTACCGCGTGCCGCCGCACTGTCGAACGCTCCGAAGACCGATGGGAAATACTTTGTGGTGCCGCAAATCTTGGAAGAGGGATAGACGATCCGTACCGCGACCGTCAGGGAGCGGCCAACGGCCCGATCACTGAGGCGGCCGCGCCCGGACGGTCGCGGGACGGCCAAGAGTGTTTGTTGGGGGGGGCCTGCATGTCCGCGATAGAACTGATCGGCCGACTGAATTGCGGTGAAGTCACGTCCGTTGGACTGACTCAGCAGTCTCTGCAAGCCATCACCGCACAGGATGCGAGCATCCGCGCGTTCTTGTCGGTCAACGCCGATGCCGCGCTGGCTCAGGCGAAGGCGATTGACGAGAAACGCAAAGCGGGTCAGCCGGTCGGCAAGTTGGCCGGTTTGCCAATCGCACTCAAAGACAACATGTGCGTTACAGGCATAAAGACGACGTGTGCAAGCCGCATCCTCGAAAATTTTGTTCCGCCGTATGACGCCGGAGTGGTCGAGAAACTCAAAGCCGCTGACGCGGTGCTCGTCGGCAAGACGAACCTCGATGAGTTCGCGATGGGTTCTTCAACGGAGAACTCGGCGTTTCAAGTCACTCGCAATCCGTGGAACTTGGAACACACCGTCGGAGGTTCGAGCGGCGGATCGGCGGCGGCGGTGGCCGCGCGAATGGTGTCGCTATCGCTCGGTTCCGACACAGGTGGTTCGATTCGTCAGCCAGCCGGCTTCTGCGGCGTCGTCGGGATGAAGCCGACGTATGGCCGAGTCTCGCGGTATGGGTTGGTGGCTTACGCGAGTTCGCTCGATCAGATCGGCCCGTTCGCGACCGATGTCGCCAGCGCGGCGTTGCTGTTGGAGGTCATCTCTGGTCACGACGGCCGCGACTCGACCAGCGTGGATCGGTCGGTGCCCGAGTATTCTCAAACCGTCGAGCAACCTCTGACCGGTCTGCGAGTCGGCATCGCTCGCGAGCACTTCGTCGAGGGACTTGATCGCGAAGTCGAAGCGGCGATCAAGCAGTCGCTCGACGTGTATCGGTCGCTCGGTGCGGAGATCGTTGAGCTGTCGCTGCCGCACTCAAAGTACGCCATCGCGACGTACTACTTGATCGCGGCGTCCGAGGCATCGAGCAATCTGGCTCGGTTCGACGGCGTGCATTACGGACATCGCGCGGCGAAGTTCGACAACCTGATCGACATGTACTCGGCCAGCCGCGGCGAAGGCTTCGGCGCGGAAGTGAAACGCCGCATCATGCTCGGCACATACGCGCTCTCGGCCGGCTACT
>CAZILR010000764.1:0-3211 GCA_964539995.1 uncultured Planctomyces sp. | reverse complement strand
TGTTTCTCATCGCCAAGCGCAACACTCGCCACGGCCATTGCGGTGGAGCTTGCGAGGAAATCACGTCGAGTCGGCATTCCGTTCTCCCAATTACGATTCGCGCGTTCGACTCACGAGTTCGCGATAGGTTGTTCGCACCGATTTGTGCAGGAACCGAGCAAACCCGGCTCCGAGTCGATTCGCGACAATCAATTCGACCACATCGGCGAAGTCCTTGTGAGTCCGCCGCACGCTCCCCGAACCACACGCCAGCTTGGCTTCGATCAATCGAGCCAGCGATAACACCGGCAGCCCTTCCTTGATCGTCACACACCGAGCCGAGTCTGGATCAGGCAAGCGAACCTGACTGTCCTTACCCGCTCGATCACCCGCAAGGAGCAACTGCACGGGAATGCCGGACTCCGACCGAAACTCCGCCTCGCGAGCGATCCATTCGAATCCCGCGTCTTTCAAAACCTCGCGCAGTCGTTGGCCGTCCTCGCCACGCACGAGCAAATCCAGATCAACCGTATTGCGAGGATAGCCATGCAGACAAACCGCGACTCCGCCGACAATCGCGTGAGGAATCTCCGCCTCCTCCAGCAACTGATGGCAAGTCTGCGCGACCTCCCACAAGGTCTCGTTTTCAAGCATGGCGTAGGTCCGAGCGGCAAGCATGATGCGAGCATTGAAACAGGAAACGTCGTGGTTGTCAGGCTGAACTGCGGGGATGATCGTGCTGCTCCAATTTCTCGGCTGCCCAGCGATCCAACAGAGCGAGTTGTTCCTGATTTGAGTCGCTTCGAAAGATATCGACTCCAACCCATAAGGGGGGACGCGCCGGCGGACCAACTTGCATCCAAATGATGGTCCGACCTGGATAGCTGCGGTCGATTTCACAACAGGATTGAGCAATCCGCAGTGTTCCCAGGATGCGACCTGCAAGACGGACCATCCAACTTCCGTATCTCAGGATCAGACCTTGCTCCACGATCCAAACAAACGGACCAGTCGATTTCATGCCTGCTGCAGATCCCTGTCTGCCCCAAATTCCACAGTCGGACGGCGGAAGATCGACCGGGATATCCATCGAATGCGAAGGTAGTTTTCGGAGTTCACCCCAAAATGAAAACTCGGTCATGAGAGCCCAGTACCAATTTCCAACCACCCAAGCAACGGCGAACGCCAAGGCGCTGAAGACAAGTATTGCGAGAAGCGCGACAACGCCATCACCCGTCGTCGTTATCTCGGAACTCCAGCTCATCGAACTCACCTCGATATGGCGAGATTATGGCACAACAAAGAACTCCGGGCTGTTGATCAGCGACCAGATCATGTCTTCGGCACGTTCTCGCCAGTCGGCGTTGAGTCGTGACGTCGTCGGGTCGCCAAACGCGAGTTCTTCGGCGAGGCGTTGCTTGCGGAGATTGGCTTCGGGTTTGAGGTGGTTGGACCACGAGACGCCGGTTTGTCTCGGCGGTTGCGAGCGGCGGATCGGGTGTTTACCGGGGACGATGCGGGACTCGAAGCCATCGCGTAGCAGGTCGCCGAAGAGTTGGTGTTCGGCGGCGGTCGAGGGGCGGGTGAGGATGCGCTGCGTCACGGAGTCGATGAACTCTTCGGGAGACTTCACAGTCAGCGCGAGTTCCGTGAACGCGCTGTCGTCGGAAAGCTGCGAGATGCGCTTCGCGACGATGCCGTTGGCGATCATGGCGGGCTGAAGAACCGTCGTCTCGTTTGAGCGAGTCGTCAAAGGGTCTGGGCGGGAGGCTCGCCAGCCGAATGATTCGAGGACATCGACGATCGTCTGTGCGGCGGGTAGCGTGAGGCTCGGCCGGTCCCGTTCGTTCGACATCGACGTGAATTGCCACGCTCGTCGCGCGTGACCGAGGCTGATCGAGACGTCTTGCTTGCGTCCGCCATCGACGTCGATGTTGATCTCCTCGACGTTGAATGGCTTGCCGGCCGCGACGAACAACGAGTCGATGAGTTGCTCGGCGGTCAGGCGGCGCGAGTTCGTAGTTCCGCCTTCAGGCGGCTCTTCTTTGTCCTCCGAAGACCGCCTGAAGGGGGAACTACGAGCGACTTGATACGCCCGCGAGTTCAAGATCACGCGCATCAGATGTTTCACGTTGTAGCCGTGCGCGACGAATTCCTGCTCAAGCCAGTTCAGCAACTCCGGGTTCGACGGCTTGGCGTTCTCCCAATCATCAACCGGCTCGACAATCCCCTCGCCGAGCAGTCGTGCCCAGACTCGATTGACGATGACCTGTGCGAAACGATGGTTCTGCGGAGACGTGATGAACGCCGCGAGACGCTCGCGCGAGTCCTTGGGATTTCGCAGCAACTCATCCGGCACGGCGGCGACGAGTTCCTCAAACGGCCACGTCGGTGTGACGGACTCGCCCGGTTTGAGCGTGACTTTCACGAGCGGCTCGCGGCCACGCACGGCGAAGGCGTCCAGGTTGAGGCTGCTCGTCTTCGGAACTTTCTCCGGCTCGCGTTTCAGCAGCGCGGCGAGCGAGAACAAGTCGCGTTGCAGGAACTCGTGGTACGGCGCGTCGTGACAGCGAGCACACTTCATCTCCAAACCGAGGAACGCCTGCCCGATGACGTGCGCCTTCGCGGCCATCGGCACGTCGTTCTGGCTGGCGACCGAAAACCCGCCGGGGCCGCCGTAGCGGACGCTGCCCTCCATCAAGATCAACTCGGTGACGAATTGATCGAACGGTTTGTTGTCGAGAAAGCTCTCGTGAATCCACCAGCGGAACGGGCCAGTATTGTTGAGCGTCGGGTTGAGAATATTCGGGTTTTCGGCCAGCGCGTCCTGCCAATAGCTGACCCAATGGTCGGCATAGCCCGGCTCGGCCAGCAGTTTGTCGATGATCGCTTGGCGTCGTTTTGCTTCCGGCTGAGCGAAGAAGAATTTGATGTGCTCGGCCGTCGGAATCGTGCCGATCGTGTCGAGACACACACGGCGGAGGAAGGACCAGTCGTCGGCAGCACGCGCTTCCAGCGAGCGGGGCGGCGTGAGCCCCCCCACCACCCCAACGTTTCCAGCGAGGAATACCGGCGGGGGGGGGACGCGGTGGTGTTTGTGCACCCGTTTTCAAACCAATACGATCGGGTGTGGGGGGGGGGGGCGGGGGGGGGGATGGGGGGGGGGGGGGGGGGGGGGGGGCTGGCCGGGAACGTGTGTTGCGGGCGGCCGATGATCTCGCAGGGGCTGCTG
>CAZILR010000763.1:0-3213 GCA_964539995.1 uncultured Planctomyces sp. | reverse complement strand
GCGAAGCCGCCGCGCGAGTTGGTCAGTTGCTGCCGCTGAGCACCGAGCATCAGCGATTGCTGGAACTGGCGGAGTCGCTCGGCCTCGGCCAACTCGACAACAGCGCGATCCTCGAAGCGATGCGACGGCCGAACGAGCCAACGTAGCCGTCACCGCTCCGCGTGACGAGCCTTTCGCGGTGGATTACCGAATTGTCGAGAACGCGAATGCGAAGTTTGAGCGCAAAGGGTGGAAGGCTCATCACGCGGAGCGATGATGGCTACGATTCGCCGAAGTGCTGTCGCACGCGGAGGCAATCGAGGGCCGGGCGAATCAGCTCGTACGAGACCTCGCCGTTGAGTTCGTCGAAGATCGGGCGCATGCGCTCGAAGCCGTGTTTCCGAACGGCGGCTTCGATGCGCGGGATCAAATCGGCCGGCACCCACGGGGAAGGATCGGTGACTCCGTCGTGTCGGATGAATTCGGAGAGATAGCCGGCAACCGTCGAGGTCGCGCGGGACATGACATTCGCGACCTCAGCGACCGATTTCCCTTCGCGGAACAGCCGGAACGCGGCGAGCGCGGAGACGTTCGGGCCGGTCTCTTCCAGTTCGTACTCGACGATCGTGGTTTTGGCGCTCGGATCAGGCGGGACTGTGTCGGTCTCGACGCCGTGCTGTTGGCAGTAGTCGATGATGTGCGTGATGAACTCCTGCCCGAAGTCGGCGAGTTTCTTCTCACCGACCCCTTTGACCGAATGAAATCCGGCGATCGTGGTCGGCCGCCGCCGAGCCATGTCGCGCAGCGTCGTGTCCGAGAAGACGATGTACGCCGGGACGTTCATCACGCCCGCCTTCACTCGGCGAAGATCGCGTAGCGAGTCGAACAGCTCGCGGTCCACGCCGTCCCACGAATCGGCGATGACGGCGGCTTTGCGTTTCTCTTTGGTCGGCGCGGCGGGCTTGAGCAGCTTCGGCGTCGCTTCGCCGCGCAACAGTTTCCAGCCGTCGTCGGTGATCTTGAGGAGGTTGTACTCACCCTCTTTTTTTAAGAAGTTTTGGCCGACGAGCTGCTCGACCCAATCGCGAATCGTCTTCTGAGCGACATCTGCGAGCAGTCCGTAGGTGCTCAACTTGTCGTGGCCATTTTGCAGGACACGCTGCTCCTTCGAGCCTTTCAGAACCATCGTCGTGTAGTCGCTACCGAACCGCTGCTCTTGCCGAAAGACGCTCGACAGAATTTTTTGGCCGACGATCAGCGAATCCTCAACCAAGTCCAACTGGCCGAGACAGACATCGCAGGCCCCGCACGATTCGGCTTGCTCGGCCGGCAAGTCCTGGCCGAAGTAGTTGACGAGCGACTTGTGCCGACACGTTGCTCCGGTGGCAAAGCGCGTCATCGCTTCCAGCGATTGAGACGCCGCCTCGCGCGCCGGGCCGGGGGGCGACTCGTCGATCATGTTTCGCCAGCGAACCATCTCGCGGCCGGAATACAGCAGGCAGCACTCCGCTTCGAGTCCGTCGCGGCCGGAACGTCCGCTTTCCTGCTGATAGTTTTCCAGTGCCTTCGGCATCCCGTAGTGAATCACGAACCGCACGTTCGATTTGTCGATCCCCATGCCGAAGGCGACCGTCGCCACGATGATGTCGCAGCGTTCCTCGATGAAGGCTTCTTGATTCCGCCGCCTTTCGTCATCCGGCATGCCGGCGTGATACGGCAACGTCTTGCGTTCCTGTCCCTGAAGTTCCAGGCTGAGCGAATCAACGTCGTTGCGTGTCGTGCAGTAAATAATACCTGATTCGTCGCGATGCCGGTCGAGGATTTCGCGGACTTGGCCGAGCCCTGTTTTGCGACGCTCGACTTTGTAGATCAAGTTCGGCCGGTCGAACGAGCCGACGAGAATGTCCGGCTGACGCAGACCCAGCGACCGGACGATGTCCTCGCGCACCCGCTCGGTGGCGGTAGCCGTGTAAGCGTGCAAGCCGATGGTCGGAAAGTTTTCGCGTAGCAGGTTGAGCTGCCTGTACTCCGGCCGGAAGTCGTGCCCCCACTGGCTGACGCAGTGCGCTTCGTCGATCGCGAAGGTCGAGACGTTGAGGTCTTTCAGGAACTCGACCATCCGGTCCTGAACGAGCTTCTCCGGCGAGACGTACAGCAGTTTGATTCGGCCACCGCGCAGGTCGTCAGCAACTCGCGAGCGTTCCGCTCCCGTCTGCGTGCTGTTGACGAACGCGGCGGGAATTCCGTTCGACACCAGCGCGTCGACTTGATCCTTCATCAGCGAGATCAACGGCGAAACCACGACCGCCAAGCCGTCCAAGCACATCGCCGGAGCCTGATAGCACAATGACTTGCCGCCGCCCGTCGGCAGCACGACCACGGAGTCGCGCCCGTCGAGCACGCTGCGCATCGCCTCCTCTTGCAGCGGTCGAAACCCGTCGTAGCCCCAATAGCGTTGCAGCACATCCAACAGCATGTTCGTCCTCAAGTTGCCGTGATCGCGATGTGCTGCGCCTGTTGCGGATCGGTCTCCGGGAAATCGTCGCGGAAGTGGACACCTCGACTTTCGGTGCGAGCGGCGGCGGCGGTCGCCATCAGGCGAGCGATCAGCAACAAGTTTTGCAGCTCCCAGCCTTTGAGCTGCGCGAACTCGCGAACAGAGACGTACCGGTTCCAAAATTCGATTTGCGTCAGAGCCTCTTTCAATCCCGCCGCATCGCGCGTGATCCCGACATGCCGGCCCATCAAACTTTGCAATGAGTTCGTCAGGTCGGTGAGGTTGAGGTCGTGATCCTCCTTCGCTTCCTGAGCACCATCCGCTCGAATTGGAAACGCCGCGAAGCTGTCCGGCTGAGCGAGCGCCAGTTCTGAAGCCCCCCGTCCGCATCGCAGCCCGTAAACCAGTCCTTCGAGCAGACTGTTCGAAGCCAGCCGATTCGCACCGTGCAGCCCGGACGAAGTCACTTCGCCGGCAGCCCACAAGCCGGGCAATGTCGTGCGGCCATCCAGATCCACCGTCAGACCGCCGATCATGTAGTGCGCCCCTGGCCGCACCGGAATTTGATCGGCGGTGATGTCGATGCCGAACTCGGCACACACGCGGCCGATGTGCGGGAAGCGTTCCCGAATCAGCGGCTTCGGCAAGTGCGTCAGGTCCAAATACACGCACGAGTGCTTCGTCTTCTCCATCTGCCGGGTGATCGCCAAGCTGACCTCATCACGCGGAGCCAGCTC
>CAZILR010000762.1:0-3216 GCA_964539995.1 uncultured Planctomyces sp. | reverse complement strand
AGCCGACGTCACCAGCGCCACAAAGCATCCCATCAACGCAATCTGGTCGTCCGTGGCATTCTGGAAAAAGTCCATGAGCAATTCGCCTTTTGAAATTGGGGACCGTGACGAGCGAACTCGATCATCGCGCTACCGAGTGATTTCGGATGGAGTTCGTGGCCCGCTTCAAAATCGCTCGACAAACCGGCTGATGTTGCCGAATCCGATGTCGGCACTGGCAGTCAGCGAAGGAATAGGGGTTGGGGGTTAGGGACTAGGGATTCGGAGAAGTCAGAAAAGAACGATCGCGTTTCGCGGCCCCCTAACTCCGCTCAACACGCCTTGACCCTGTTGCCGAGGCTGGCCTATACGGCCGCGCGGAGGAGGTCACAGACATCAATGCGGCTGTTGCAGCGTTACATCTTGGGCGAGCTGTTGCGCGTGTTCGTGTTTGTGCTCAGCGTGTTGACGGTGCTACTGGGGTTTCTCGGAATCTTTCAGCAGATCACCGAGCGTGGACTGGGGCCGCTGCAAGTGTTGCAAGTGTTGCCGTATCTGATCCCCAGCCTGGTGCCGTACACGATTCCGGCGACGCTGCTGCTGAGCGTGTGTGTGGTCTACGGCCGGATGGCGGGCGATCAAGAAATCACGGCGGCCAAGGCGGCGGGGATCAGCGTGATGTCGCTGTTGGCTCCGTCGCTGTTGTTTGGGGCGCTGATGAGCGTCAGTTCGTTATTGTTGACGGACCAAGTCATTCCTTGGGCGGAGTCCAAGATCGAGCGTATCGTCGCGGCCGGCATGAAGGACATCGTGCTCGATCTGCTGAGGAATCAGAATCAAATCACGATTGACGGGTACGCGATCTCGGTTCGTGACGTCAGCGAAGATGGGAAGCTGATTCGTCCCACCTTTCGATACGCTCCGAAAGGGCGGCAACGGTTGACCGCGCAGGCTCAAGAAGCGGAACTCGCTCGTTTCGATCTCAAGCAACAGCAGGTGGTCGTGAAGTTCTCTCGCGTACAACTGGACGTGCCGGGACAGGGCCGCAGTTGGGCCGAGGAATTCGAGCATCCGTTTCCGTTGCAAATTGGAAACCAGGCTCCGAAGGCACGTCACATCAATGTCCGAGAGCTGCGCCACGAACTCGATTCGCTCGATACTCAGCGAGGCGACTTGCAAAGCCGTCGCGAGATTGAAACCGCGTTCGCGCTGGCCACCGGCAACTTCAAAGTGCTCCAAAACGGTTCACTCAATGTGCTCGACAAGCGGCTGGCCGAGAATCGAAAAAAGTATCACAGCCAACGGACGGAAGTGCAGCTCCGGTTTGCGATGGCGTGCAGTTGCTTCTTCTTCGTGTTGGTGGGGAGCCCGTATGCCGTCTTGCAGGCCAAGCGGCAATTCTTAACCAACTTCATGGTTTGCTTTCTGCCAATCTTGTTGGGGTATTACCCGCTCGTCTTGCTGGCCAAAAACCTGTCGAGCACCGGAACGACCGACCCTGCCTGGGCGATGTGGGTGGCCAACGTGCTGGTGGCAATCGCCGGACTGTTCGTGCTGCGGCGAGTGACGCAGCATTGATGCGGACAACGTAGGTCAGGGCTCGACGCCTGTGATCACCCGCTCACGAATTGCCGCGAAGAGACACGCGGCGACAAGATCGGCAGTCGTGCCGGGATTGCGGCAGTGGCCGTCGGCTCGCAGCCATTGGTCGAACTCATTGAGGAAAGGAGCACGCTCTGTCGAGTCGAGCGGCAAGTTTGTGAGGTTGCTCAAACATCGCCGCGCGAGTCGCGAAGCGTCCATCGCGACGGACTCGCCGCACTTGCGAGCGATCAGCGTGTCAGGATGTTCGGCCAGCAGTCGCAGGTGCAGTTCGACGATGGCCGCCTCCCAGCAGTCATCAAATTCGTCTCGGACGGAAGCCAAGAATGGCAAGCCTTCGTTCAAGACCCATGAAAAATCATTCGCGTACTGCGCGGCAACGCCATCTCGGTGGGCAGCCAAAGACATCACTTCGCGCAGCGTGCCGGTCGGCTCACTCGCGATGTCCTGGTCATCTGCCGTGCCAAGCCCTCCTGGTTGAGCCAATCGAATCGCCCGATACACCCACGCGGCATCATCCCGCGTCAGGCGTTCGAGAACATTGCCGATGCCGTCACACAATGATTGATCCAACGGTACCGCAGCCAGCGGTGTGATCAGCAACACGATCCCCAGATTCGTGTTCGACGAGACCACCGCACGAGTCGCCTCGATTGCCTGAAAGATGGCTCGGCCGACTCCCAACTCCGTGGCGTGAGCCATCGCAGGCGAGGCGGCCTCCGCCGAACGCACGAAGTCGTCAAATGTCAGGTCGGGAAAGGACGCTCGCGGATGCACGTTGCCCGGCTTCGCAGCCGAGGCTTCCAACACGCAGGCTCTGCGGATCACTTCGGCCAGCGGCATAAGAGCATTGAAATCAGCGGGGGTCGCGGTCATGCGTGTTGCTCTGAGACGCTCCCGCGTGGGGCCGACGAGTGATACGCTGCCGTCGTTGTGTCGCCTCACGCTTCGGGATTGCGAGGCATCGTATGCGGAATCCGAATCTCTCTTCCATGACACGCCGTGTGTTGCTGGGCCGATCGAGCCTCGGTCTTGGCGGCGTCGCACTCTCTAGCTTGCTGAGCCGCGACGTCTTTGCGGGGGGCTCGTTGCCGCATCTCGCCGCGCGAGCGAAGCATGTCATCTTCCTGCACATGGTCGGCGCGCCGTCTCAGTTGGACCTGTTCGATTTCAAGCCCGAACTGCAAAAGCATGATCGGCAGCCCTGTCCGAAGCATCTGCTCGAAGGGCAGCGGTTCGCGTTTCTGCGCGGGCATCCGTCGCTGTTGGGGACACGATTTCGATTCTCGAAGCACGGCGACAGCGGCCTCGAATTATCCGAACTGCTTCCGCATCTGAGCACAGTCGCGGACGAGATCGCGGTGGTGAAGTCGTTGCACACGGAGCTCATCAATCATGGCCCGGCGCAGTTGTTTTTCCATTCGGGATTCGGCCGCTTCGGTCGGCCGAGCTTCGGCTCATGGGTCAGCTACGGCTTGGGCAGCGAGAACGAGAATCTGCCGACGTTCGTCGTGATGATGACCGGAGCATTGGCCGGAGCCGGCAACGCGCTGTGGGGCAACGGCTTTTTACCGAGCGTGCATCAAGGGGTCGAATTCCGCACGCAAGGGGAGCCTGTGTTGTTTCTCTCGAATC